>QEXZ01000034.1 GCA_003160755.1 Methanomicrobiales archaeon | reverse complement strand
GAAGGGTTAGTTTCGCAAGCCGAGCATACGATAATCGTGACGGCGGATGGTTGTGAGGTAACGACAAAAAGAATTGTCTAATCACCGCGGAGAGCGCGAAATTAGAGGTTTAGTTTATTAGCGGTTCAGCTCGTTAGCTAAATATCCAAACCACTAAACCGCTATTTTCCGTGTGCTCTGCGGTGAATTTTGAGGATATTGTAATTTCACTATTTCTTTCTTAGTAAAGGTTCTTTCTTTTTCAAAGAAAGAAAGTTTATGGTAAAAATAGACGGCACCTACGGCGAAGGCGGCGGGCAGATAATAAGGACTGCAATCGCTCTTGCGGCGATAACAGGCGAGGAAGTAGAGATAGAGAACATAAGAGCGAACAGACCCAATCCCGGACTTTCAGCACAGCATCTGCATGCGGTGAAAGCGGTAGAAAAACTGTCTGGTGGTAGAACAGAGGGACTGGAGTTGCGTTCTACAGGGTTAAAATTCACACCCGGTGCGTTAAACGGATTTGAAGGTGAAATAGACATAGGCACTGCAGGAAGCATCACATTGCTATTGCAGTGTCTTATTCCAGTTGCGGTTTTTGCGGATAGCGAGACGAAAGTGCGTATAAGAGGCGGAACAGACGTTAAATGGTCGCCGCCAATGGATTTTTACACGGAACTGTTCCTTAAAGCTATTCGTGAAATGAGTTGTGACGTGCATCTCGACCTGAAACGTAGGGGTTATTACCCAAAAGGTAACGGATTGGTAGAAGCAAAAATAACGCCTTCGCATCAGTTGAATGGAATTGTCTTAGTGGAGGCTGAGAGAACAGGAGAAGGAGTCGTAAAGGGCATCTCTCATTCCTGCGGGCTTCCAGCGCACGTAGCGGAAAGACAGGCGAAAGCCGCGGAAAACGTATTAAATGCGGAGGGATACGATAGCGAGCTAAAAACCGAGATTGATGAGAGGAACGGTAAGAGGACGACGGGCTGTGGCATAACGCTATGGAAGGGCTACAAAAGCGGCAGTGCACTGGGCGAGCGAGGCAAACGAGCGGAACGCGTGGGTGAAGAAGCAGCAGGGAACATCATAAACGAATTGGAATCTGCATCTGCATCTACGGTTGATGTCTATCTTGCCGACCAGCTTATTCCTTATATCGCTCTTGCAAACGGCAAGTCGGAGATGAGGGTTCGTGAAGTTACGAAGCATCTCGAAACGAACATGTACGTGACAAAGAAGTTTTTGGATGTTGAGTTTGTGATAGAGGAAGAGGAAAAGGAAGGGGAGGGAGTGGTTTTTGTGATTAGGAAGGGGTAATTCGCAGATTATGGAACGTTCTCTGAATATTTAGCGGGATAAAAATAATCCTACAAAATATAAGGTATCTCAATTGTTGGATCTATTTCACGGGACCGATTAAATGCTTCTTTTGCTTCTTCATACCTACCCAACCTTCCCAAAATAATTCCTTTATTGTACCATGCTTTTGCATCTTGTGGATTTATCTCGATGGCTTTATCAAAGGCAGCTATAGCTTCTTCATATCTGCCTAAATCCCGTAAAGCATTTCCTTTGTTGTTCCACGCCTCAGTAAATTGAGGAGTTATCTCGATAGCTTTGTCATAGGCGGCTATAGCTTCCTCATACCTGCCCAAATCCTTTAAGGCATTTCCTTTGTTATACCATGCCTCTACAAGTTGTGGGTTTATCTCGATAGCTTTATCATGGACTACAAGGGATTCCTCAAACCTACCCAAATCACTGAGAGCAGTTCCTTTGTTGCACCACGCCTCAGCAAATTGCGGATTTATCTCGATGGCTTTATTATAGGCTACTATGGCTTCCTCATATCTGCCCAAAATACCGAGAGTAATTCCTTTGATGTACCATGTTGTAGCAAATTGAGGATTTATCTCGATGGCTTTATTATAGGCTACTATGGCTTCCTCATATCTGCCCAAATTAATTAAAGCAACGCCTTTGATGCTCCATGCCTCTGCAGATTGGGGTTTTATCTCGATGGCTTTATCACAGGCTGCTATGGCCGCCTCATATCTGCCCAAATTAATTAAAGCAACGCCTTTGTTGCTCCATGTCTCAGCAGATTGAGGGTTTATATTGGTGGCACTATCATAGGCTACCGTAGTTTCCTCATACCTGCTCAGAATAGTAAGGGCAACGCCTTTGTTGCACCACGCCTCAGCAAATTGAGGATTTATCTCGACGGCTTTATCACAGGCTACTATGGCTTCTTCATACTTACCTAAAATGCCAAGGGCAGCGCCTTTGTTGCTCCATGCCCTAGCAAATTGAGGATTTATCTCGACGGCTTTATCGAGATATTGCAAACTTTCATTCAAATCATTATTAGAATAATAACAATTTGCGATATAAAATAGTATTATGGATTGACTGTCATAGTTTTTGATAGACGTAAAGAAAGTAATTGCTGAAGTAAAATCCGATTTTTTATAGTTCTCAAATGCACCGATGGTGTATATAGCGGAAGATGCGTTTTCTTTTAAGGATTCAATAATTGTAATAGGGTCTTCTGTAGCCATGGAAAACGTGGCTTTTTCAGTTATAAAGATGCTGCCCATTTCTTCAGTCTGATACTCTAAAAGAGGCATCTCTGAAGGTATTTCCAAAGGTACTAAGCATGGTAGCGGGAGAATATAGTATATTATCTCTTCTATGTCTGCCATCTTCTTTTTTGATTCGCCATAAACGACCAAATGGGCTCCTACTTTTTTACCCTGAAATTCCGCATCTTTGCTATCACATATTGGATTATCTAACATTATAACCTTTATTCCAAGATTTTTCTCTGCCGCAAGTCTTTCCTTAAAATCATTCGCAGTATTAATATCAGACCCAGTTTGCCCAGATTCGTCAATGTAATAAAAAGGTGAAATTGCCACCACTAATTGATCTTCCGGGGGTTTGGGAAAATAGAAAGCATTAACGATAAAAAACGCTACAAGAGAAAGAATAAGTATGAAAAGCATCAGTTCAAGCAAGCGATTTAACTTTTTACTGTGAGACTTAACCCTTTCTCTAATGGTTTTTATATTAAATGCAAGAAGTAAAACTAAAACAAAACCAATTAATGTGATTAATACATTGTAAGGCCAAGGAAGTTTTGATATTTCCCCTTGTACTATTTCCAAAAGATAATCTAAAGGTGACAAGCTACCCCCTCCTGATCTGTCATATGATCATATAAAATGCAAAATATAAATGTTTTGGGTGAACGCTCTATTCTACACCCTAAACCGTACTTAATGAGAATAGGTAAGCTCGTAAGTAAAAATAGAAAACACAGACTTGGCAGGATGCTATGAGGAAACTTTTTAATCATCGCTAACTTTTTCAGCGCCCCGCCCTATCGCTTCCTCCACCGATGCCAAATCTTTCATTATAAATACCCTCTCCTTTTCCCCTTCTGTGGAGTCAATAGAATTCCTCAGAATTGGTGCATACTTCTTAAACCGGCCAATCTTCACCGTATATTCTGCTGTATCCCCAATCAAGGTGGTTTCAAACCCCTTCTCCTCAAAGGACTTCATTACTTTATTCCTCTCTCCAACGTTTTTAAGCTCAAATCTGTACTTATCGCGGTTGTAGTATTCAGATAGCCCCACAAAGAGTTCTCGGTCACCGAAGAAATATTTGAAGCACCACAGACTTCCTATTTTGAAAATATTAATCGTGTCCCTTTTTGCATTCACATCAGATTTTTGCCCGCTCATTTTTTCCCCCTTCCTTCTTATCCCTCATTTTATGAACTCTGTACATGCTCATCAAAGAACTTTTTCTCCGTATCCCACGGACCCGGACTCGCCTCAGGATGATGCTGCACGCATTTTATAGTCATTCCGAAAAGTAACCACAAGAGTACACATAAGCCCTTACGGCTTGCGGGTCATGGGGCAGGGCCCCATATTTCACGAGAAAAGGCAAAGATCAAGAACTCTAAATCGTTTTCTCTCTCTGATCTCTGGTCTTGTGTTAATCTTGTGAAATCTCGTGGTTTTTACATTTTGTATCTACTGACCACCATGATATTCCTGAATAGACTTCACCTCCACATTCCCACGTTTCACCGTCTCTATTCCTGCAACGGTCGCCATTGCAGCAGCAGTGGTGGTAATATAAGGGATTTTGTGCTGTATAGCGGTTTTCCTGATATAGCTATCGGCATATTTACCTTTCCTGCCTGTCGGCGTATTGATTACCATTTGTATCCTTCCATTGCGAATATCATCAGTTATATCGGGGCGACCTTCGTGCAGCTTTAGCGCTAAATCAGATTCTATGCCGTTCTTATCCAAAAACGCCTTCGTACCCTTTGTTGCAAGTATCCTGAACCCTAACTTTTCAAGTCCGGCGGCTATAGCAAGAATATCTTGCCTCTCCTTACCAGCAACAGAAATCAGCACTGAGCCCTCAGTGGGTAATTTCATACCCGCTGCTTCCTGCGCCTTGTAAAACGCCACTCCAAAGGAAGGCGCAATACCCATCACTTCTCCCGTTGATTTCATCTCGGGCCCCAGCACAGGGTCAACATCGGGAAACATATTAAAAGGGAATACCGCTTCCTTCACACCAAAATAAGGAATTTCTTTTTTACCCATATCCAAATTGACCATATCTTTTAACTTCTTGCTTAGCATCACCTTCGTTGCTATTTTAGCTATTGGGACGCCTGTAACCTTACTTACTAACGGAACGGTTCGTGAAGCACGGGGATTTGCTTCTAATATATATACCTTGCCATTTGCGATTGCGTATTGAATGTTCATAAGACCGACGACCTCGAGCGCATCGGCAATTTTCTTTGTGTACTCCTCTATTTTTGCGAGATTACCTTTTGAAATATTGCGTGGTGGAATCACGCAGGCACTATCTCCGGAATGAACCCCGGCAAGCTCTATATGTTCCATTACCGCAGCAATATATACATCGGAACCATCAGCAATCGCATCCACCTCGGTCTCAATAGCATGCTCCAGGAACTTATCAATTAACATCGGATATTCCGGGCTAACCTCTACTGCTGCTTTGGCATAATCCAAAAGCATTTTCTCGTCATAGACAATCTCCATGCCCCGTCCACCAAGCACAAAAGAAGGTCGCACCATTACCGGAAAACCTATTTTCCTTCCAACAGCAAGCGCCTCCTCTACCGAACGCGCGGTGCCGCTTTCCGGCTGTGGAATCTCGAGCTTTGTTATCACCTCTTTGAACAGCTCCCTGTCCTCAGCCAAATGAATGCTATCCGGGCTTGTACCTAGAATCCTTACTCCCGCTTCATGAAGTTCCCTTGCTATATTAAGTGGTGTCTGCCCGCCAAACTGCACGATTACGCCTTCAGGTTTCTCTTTCTCGTAGACGCTCAATACATCCTCGACTGTTAGAGGCTCGAAATAAAGTTTGTCTGAGGTGTCGTAATCGGTGGAGACCGTTTCCGGGTTGCAATTGACCATTACCGACTCAAGCCCCTCTTCTCGTAATGCAAAAGCAGCATGCACACAGGTATAATCAAACTCAATGCCCTGACCTATGCGGTTAGGTCCACCGCCTAAAATCATTACCTTCCGCTTGAACGACACGCCGACCGAATCTTCAGCATTATACGTTGAGAAATAATATGCGGCATCAGCACCGCTTACCGGCACTGCCTCATAAGCCTCTTTCTTTCCTGCATTCAGCCGCTGTGTGCGTATCTGCTTTTCTGTTTTATCCAGCAGTTGTGCGATGTATCTGTCCGAGAACCCGTTCTCCTTCGCCTTTTTGAGCATTTCATCTGACAGGTCTTTGCCCTTACCACGGAACTTCTTTAGCTCTTCCTCGAATTCTACCAGCTCTTGCATCTGGCTGATAAACCATCTGCCGCTTTTTGTGAGCTGATAAAGTTCTTCAACTGACATCCCTTTGCGCAAGGCTTCATACATCAAGAATACGCGCTCACTCGAAGGATAGACCAATTTTGCCTTGAGTTCAGGGAGTGAAAGCGATGCAAAATCATTTGCACCGCCAACGCCGTATCTTTTGATCTCAAGAGAGCGAATAGCTTTTTGAAACGCCTCCTTAAAATTCTTACCGATGCTCATAACCTCTCCCACCGCTTTCATCTGCGTTCCCAGTATGTCCTGCGTCTGAGGAAACTTCTCAAATGCCCATCTCGCAAACTTTACCACTACGTAATCCCCACCTGGCGTATATTTGTCAAGTGTGCCCTCCTTCCAGTAGGGAAGCTCGTCAAGGGTTATACCGACTGCGAGTTTTGCTGATATACGAGCAATGGGGAAACCAGTGGCTTTTGATGCTAATGCCGATGAACGAGAAGTACGTGGGTTAATCTCAATAACCACGATTCTGCCATCTTCGAGGTTATGCGCAAATTGTATGTTCGTTCCACCCAATACCCCGATGGCATCAACAATCCTGTAAGAGAGTTCCTCCAACTTCCTTTGCAGTTCTTCCCCAACCGTCAGCATCGGCGCTACACAAAAGCTATCGCCAGTATGCACGCCCATGGGGTCAACATTTTCGATAAAACAAACAGTAATCTTGTTTCCTTTTTTATCGCGGATTACTTCGAGTTCGAGTTCTTCCCAGCCTAAAACCGATTCTTCTACGAGCACTTGCCCTATCAAGCTTACGGAGATGCCTCTGGCAACAATTGTCCTCAGTTCTTCCACGTTGTATGCAATCCCGCCGCCAGTTCCACCCATGGTATATGCAGGTCTAATGACCACCGGATAACCCAACTCCTGTGCAATTTCCTCCGCTTCCACGACAGAATAAGCAGGCGAGCTCTCAGGCATTGAAATACCAAGTTTAGCCATAGTCTCTTTGAATAAAATACGGTCTTCACCACGTTCAATCGCATCAGCCTCTACGCCTATTAACTCGACCCCATATTTAGCCAGAATTCCTCTTTTGCTGAGCTCAGCAGAAAGATTTAGTCCCGTCTGACCGCCAAGGTTGGGCAGCAAAGCATCTGGTCTTTCCTTTGCTATTATTTCTTCCACATTCTCCACGGTGAGCGGTTCAATGTACGTCTGGTCAGCCATTCCCGGGTCAGTCATGATGGTGGCGGGATTGGAATTCACCAGAACGACCTCATAACCTTCCTCTTTTAACGCCTTGCATGCCTGCGTCCCCGAATAATCAAATTCACATGCCTGACCAATGATAATAGGACCAGAGCCGATTACCAGCACTCTTTTGATGTCTTCTGCTTTTGGCATTTTCTTGTTTTCCAAAATATTTTTGATTCTAAAAAATGTTTTCTTGACATCAGCGTTGTGAAATTTTCCCTCTTATCCTGACGGTTGCAGGTGTGATTACCGTAAATGCCTGTAGGAGTTCCTCTGCATGCTCTCTGATAGCATTTGCAACTACTTCTGCTTTGACTTCGGGGGAGAGTCCAGCAAGTCTGACAAGAACAACTCCTTTGGCAATCTTACCTTGACGAAATATCAAATCTCCAAAGTCCTTATCTGCTGTCAACAGAATTGATTCCTTCAGATTTGCAAGACTCAGCACCACATCATCGGAAATCCCCGGCTCCATCTCTACAACATACAGCACCTCATAACCTTCCTGTCTGAGTCGGTCCACTATTTGTCTGTCCACACATTCGTCAGCCAGGAACTTCACTTGTCTTCACTCCTGCATTCCTCTCAACTTTAGTAGGGTAAACCACATCTGCCCGCAACGCCTCGGATGCAAAAGCAAGTGCGGCATAAACTCCCTCCTTTGTCAGACGAGGATGCTCATCTAGTATTTGCTCAACAGTTTCACCTGCTGCAAGCTTTTCCAATATTAATTCCACTGTGACCCTCGTGCCTGTAATCACTGGCTTGCCCATCATCACTGCCGGGTCTGATTTGATAAAATCCCTCCATTCTTTTATCATTGTCTTTTACCTCTGTATTAAATAATCATTATTTTTTGCACAGATAAAAATCTGCTTACCGGCACTATTTCTATTCTAACCCCGTCTGCCTCTATGCTTCTTTCATCACCACCACGGCTAACAACAAACCCCTCTTTTATTCCCGCGATTGAGCAGAATTTAAGTAAGCCCTTCAAATCCCTTTTATTTATTCTCTCCTTATTTTTTAATAAATCGCGCTTCTAAGCTTTCCTTAAGCGTTGGAAAAAGGTCGCGCCTCTTCATTGACGCGGTATCCCTATCTATTGCTCTGGTTTCCCACCACGGGTTAAAATCTATGATTTCCATAATTATATAATAGTGTCCTAATATTTAACTTTTTCGGGCACCGCTATATCCTAAAATCAAATCCCTGTTGTTGTGCCCTTGTGAAAATCTGTGTAATCTCGTGGTTAATATTCTTTTTGGCTTGAATATGTTTCACTACAACCGCAAATCAAGTCGCTTGTTCCTGCAACTTCTCTTGAGCCCACAAATTTAGCAGTGTATCCGGAGATACACCATGTTGTTTGGCAATAGCACGGATCTTTGCCGACAATTCTTTGTCAACAGCATAGTACGTTACCTCTGATTGGATATCTATCTCAAATTCAACTAATTTGGTTTTATCCCAGTAATCGGCAAGGTCATGTGTGTCCCAAAAGTCGCCAATTTCTTTATAGCTCTCTGCTTTTGATATAGAACTTCTATTTTTGCTCATATCTTCTCCGTTCTCCATGTGTCATATCCCGTGCTGAGAGGATAAGTGCAAGCTTGTCTTTTTTGTAAATTTTCAAAGTATATTATTATTCTTAGGAACAACTTAAAAAGTTTTTGTTTTCTTCTCCAGTCGCCATAATCTTATCCTGATAGATTTTCGTTTTTTAAGAGGTTAAAATCATAGCCTTATCGAAATCCCTTTCTCCCTCAGATAATCCTTTATCTCACCAACCGTGTATGTCCCGTAATGGAAAATACTCGCTGCCAGGCATGCATCCGCGCCATTAACAAAACCCTCGTAAATGTGCTCTAAAGTTCCGACACCACCGGAAGCAATTACAGGAATGTCCACAGCTTCAGCAATTGCTTTTGTAATGGGTATGTCATAGCCGTCTGTTGTACCATCCCTATCCTTAGAAGTCAGCAATATCTCCGCAGCACCGAGCGTCTGCACCTCCTTCGCCCACTTTATCGCATCAATTCCGGTGTACTCACGCCCTCCGTAGATTACGACATCGTACCAGGC
Organism: Methanomicrobiales archaeon; assembly: GCA_003160755.1. GTDB lineage: Archaea > Halobacteriota > Syntropharchaeia > Alkanophagales > Methanospirareceae > QEXZ01. The sequence continues at coordinate 3,502 of QEXZ01000034.1, read as the reverse complement.
ACTTTTTCCGTCTTCCAGTTGTACTCGTATTTTACCCTCCTTATCCTCAAACTTCCGCTTGCAGTCAATTGCAACCACGATACGATTTCCAAACTTCTCTGCAGCCTCTTTTATCAGCTCTGGGTTCTTAACTGCTGCGGTATTCGCGCCTATCTTATCCGCGCCTGCATCAAACACCTTTTCAAAATCTTCTATGCTCTTTATCCCGCCTCCTACGCATAAAGGAATGGATACTTGCTCTGCTATCTTCTCTACCATTGAGACCATCGTGTCCCTTCTCCCGACGGATGCGGATATGTCGAGAAAAACGAGTTCATCCGCTCCCTGCGCATCGTATCGCTTTGCTAGTTCGACCGGGTCGCCAGCATACTTGAGTTTCTCAAACTCTATTCCCTTAACAACCACTGCTTTACCCTGCTCATCGAATGTTGTATCAAGGCATGGTATAATCCTTTTTGTCATTTCAGTTCTCCTATTTTAGTTTGTGATTTTATTTATTTTTTTCTCCATTTATACATCTTGTGAGAATCTGTGTAATCTAACGGGGCTCCGCCCCGTTGACCCCGCAAGCCCTGTAAGGGCTTAGTGGTTGCTATCCTATTGAAATTCTATCGTTGCCGGTGGCTTATCCGTTAGCGAATAAAGCACGTGCACAACTTCCGGAATCTCCGTCGTAATCCTCTTACCTATCCTCTTTAAGACCTCCCAGGGCACATTAACCGCCTCTGCCGTAATGGCATCCTTGCTTTCGACTAGTCTAACGACAATTATGTAGCCATACGCTCTTTTACCTTCTCTTATCCCGGTAGCCCTGTCGTTCATCAAAACCGCCATGCTCTGGAATGACTCGACATCAGAAGTTTCCTCTTCTACTATCTTCGTAGCTCTTCTTTCTATCTCTACACGTTCAGGCGTCACTTCACCAAGTACCCTCGTAGCAAGTCCAGGACCGGGGAAAGGTGGGCGCTCCGAAAACTCTGCGGGCACCTCTAAACTTCTGGCAACTTCTCTTACCTCTGGTTTGTATATCTCCCTCAGAGGTTCAACAATCGTTAGTCCATAGCTTCCCGGGTCAATACCTATCTGTTCAAGAATGTTGTGCTGTGTCTTGATTCCTTTCACCGTTTCAGCAACGTCTGCTGCTATTGTCCCCTGCACTAAACAATTAGCATTCTCCTCTCGCACAACCCTTGCGAGGACACCGTAGAACGTGTTTCTAAACGCTTTTCTCTTCTCCTCGGGATCAACAATTCCTTTTAAGGCATCAAAAAACTCATCTGCGGCATCAACCCGCCTTGCATTCATATTCCTCGCCTCGAAAAAGTTCATTACTTGTTCTGCTTCACCTTCGCGCATTAATCCATCGTCAATGAAAACCGCTACCAATCGGTCTCCTACCGCACGATGCGTGAGCACTGCACAAACGGTGGAATCAACCCCACCTGAAACCGCTATGACCGCCTTCCCCTCTCCAATTGTCCCTTTTACCTTATCTACCTGTCTTTCTATAAATTTCTCCGGCTCAAACATTTTTTTCTTTTTACCCTCCTCAACCAATACTTTAATGTCTGCTATCTTCTTATAAAACTATTTGAGATTTTTTTTCAGAAAAATTGTGGGCATAATAGGTTTTTGGGGACTCATATAGGATAGTTCTAAGTTCAAAGCTGAAAACTTTTTAGGCAGGGTTATGTTGTCTAACGTTGAACCCGACACACACGGTTAGCACCCGTACGACGTAGGTCATTTACGTTCTCACCTACTACACCCTAACAAATCGATTTAAAAGCTCATGAAGATGCTCCACGAGATTTTCACCATTTCTTATGACCTCTATGTCCCTCGCAACCATTGGTAGAACTTGGATTTTTTCTTGTCTATAAACGTCAATGATTCTCTTATAGGCTGCATCGATATTCCGCCAGTTGTCGGGCCTATATCCTGTTATGCCACTATAGGAGAAGAATATCCCTGATTTCAATCCTCTGCTCTTGAGGTTCATAATGAAGTGACTTATATCTCTGGCATCTGATTTCTTACTTCGATTTTTGCACTCTACATAGATATTGTCTCCCATCCTCTGTCTAAGTATCTCAGGTCCTTCGGAGATGTCATATATGATATCAATCTCGCAATCCTTCAAGTTCGCATTTGATTCAATCACACGCCACCCCCTAATGAGACCAAAGAAGTACTTCGAAAATTCTTCAAAAATCTCTCCTTTCTTATCATCAGCAATTCCTCTGTCTGTCAGTTCCCGATAATATCTGCACAACTTGTCGATGCGACTCCGTATGATATTTATATCGCTATTTTCGTCCTTCTCTGGTATGAAGTCGTTCTGCATCAATATGTTAGATGTTTCTTCCGGCCTAGGTTCGCTTTTCTTCTCACTAATTTGTTCCTCCCAATGGTCGATAATATCTCGGTTCCATTTTGAAGCTGATCCTAAGTCGTTGAGTATTTTTCGAAGATCCATAAGTGTCTCAGTTTGGATTCTGCTCAGCTTCTTGCTGGAAATTCTAGTCAGACACCTTGGGCAAATGCTAGCCAACCGCATACCGATGTCAACGGCGGTCTTGTCCCATCCAAAGTCATAGATACAGCCCGTAACATCTTGATGACGATATGAATTGTCAATCTTTAGGGCGAGCATATCTGCGATGAAATAGACGAGTCCGTTGTTCATTGAAAGATCAGTTAGATAATGCCAGCCAGAAAATGAAAGAATCATCAGATTATCTGATGTCTGGAAGAAATAATTGTTGTCGTACGGCTTAGTGGTTAACAGTATGGCAAATAGATCCTCTTTGGCATCTTCAACGATTGCTCTGTCCAAATTATGGTATGACTTGGGGTGAACTATGGTCGTCTCATGGAATTCCAGAACAGATTTTCCTTTTTTGAATTTCGTGTGTTTGCATAGCTGATTTAGGTGAAAAACTATGGCATCCACATCTACAGGCAGATCACTTTCCGCAAACAGAGTTATTTCATTCATGATATGTCCTCCTTTTAGAGCCAAGTAATATGGCCGCTAACTTCAGTATATCCGAACTTAATGCCGTAATATCCTTCCATATTGTATTATATGTGAAGTTATGTCATATATACTTACTATGGATAAACTTTCTACATCCTCAAAAATTCCTCTTTCCACCATCCTCTCTTTATCGCCCCCCTTATTTATCATGCACATTTTTTTTACCGGTAAAACGTTGCAATATAAATAGTTGTTGATAAAGATAAAAAGAGAGAGTTTTGGAGTGTGGTTGGTCACTACTATCCCCAAAAAATTCTATAAGGGTTTACCCACAAGTCCTTATTTTTTCATCCAGTCCCGCTACGACGCCAGTATCTCCTCGAACAAATCCGCCTCCTGTTCATGCATCGTTGGTATCTCCGTAACTTCGGCTGCAAGCTTGCTCAGTGCCGCAATATCGCCTCGGTCTATCAACCACACATTTCGGTTATTTAGTTATCAATGATAAACTAAATCCAG
>QEXZ01000033.1 GCA_003160755.1 Methanomicrobiales archaeon | reverse complement strand
TTGACGAGTCGGTTTTCTTTATGGAGATAAAATGTGATGGTGGTCTATACATAAAGGAACTCGTATCAGGCGACGGAGAAAGAACGAAGCCGAATTTGAGCGAGTTGCTTGGAACGGATGCGGAAGTGAAGGAGCTGGATGTAGTGGATGTTTTTTATAATTGCAATTAATAAATAATCTCGTGAAATAAAACCTTTCAGGGTTTTCGGGACGTGGGCAGAGCCCACGATGTGTAATCTTGTGGTTAATACTTTTCGTATGCCTTGTGTATAACGAATATATTTATACGGTTGTGATCCTTTATGCGTATGTAATGAGGTAAAAGGGATAAAATGAACGCGAAAGAGAAGATATTCCTCGATGAGGAAGAAATCCCAAAGGAGTGGTACAATATACAGGCGGACATGCCTTCTCCGCTGGACCCGGTGCTAAATCCAGCGACGAGAGAGCCAATAACACCCGATGATTTAGCGGCTATTTTCCCCATGGGGCTGATAAAACAGGAAGTGAGCACGGAGCGGTGGATTCCTATACCGGAGGAAGTTCGAGAGATTTACCGGCTCTGGCGACCCACGCCGTTGTACAGAGCGAAGCGATTAGAGGAGAAACTAAAGACGCCAGCGAGGATTTATTACAAATGGGAAGGAGTTAGCCCGCCGGGGAGTCATAAGCCAAACACCGCGGTTGCACAGGCATATTACAACATGAAAGAAGGCGTTGAGAGGATAGCAACGGAAACCGGGGCGGGTCAGTGGGGTTCTGCACTCGCTTTTGGTACCATGCTGTTCGGGTTGAAATCCACGATTTACATGGTTGCTGCGAGTTACGACCAGAAACCATACCGAAGGGTAATGATGGAAACGTGGGACGGCGAAGTATTCCGAAGCCCGAGCAAGAACACGGAATATGGACGTCAATATCTGGAGAAGGACCCGGATACTACGGGTAGTCTGGGTATTTCAATCTCAGAAGCGGTAGAGGATGCAGCCACGCATGACAATACGAACTACGCACTGGGTTCAGTTCTGAATCACGTTATATTGCATCAGACTGTAGTAGGTCTGGAGGCAAAGAAGGCGTTTGAGCAGATAGACGAATATCCCGATGTGATTTTCGGAAACGTAGGCGGCGGCAGTAACTTCAGTGGGGCTACTTTTCCGTTCGCAGGCGATAAGCTAACAGGTAAAAAGCCAGACTTAAAAATCGTTGCTTGTGAGCCGATGGCATGTCCAACGCTGACGAAGGGGCTGTATCTATACGATTTTGGCGACTGTGCAGGGATGACGCCTCTGTTGAAGATGTTCACGTTGGGGCATACGTTCGTCCCGCCACCAATTCACGCAGGCGGGCTGAGATACCACGGCGATGCACCGCTGCTCTGCAAGCTGGTGAAGGACGGCTGGATAGATGCAGTGGCGTATCACCAGACCGAGATATTCAAGGCTGCGAAATTGTTCGCCGAGACGGAAGGGCATATAATAGCACCAGAATCGGCACACGAAGTGAGAGCAGTGATAGACGAGGCGTTGCGATGCAAGGAAGAAGGTAAAGAAGAGGTGATATACTTCAATAATTCAGGCCACGGGCATTTTGACCTGGGTGCATACGACGCTTTCTTGAGTGGGAAACTCGTGGATTACGAGTATCCCGCGGAGTTGGTGAAGCAGGCATTGGCTAATCTGCCGCAGGCGGAGTAGGTAGGGCAATCGTAAGAAGATAAATAGGGGGACTAAAGTGTGCATTTTAGCACCTCCCCCCTCTTTTTTATGTTTTGATGCACTGTCGGGAGAGGATATACATAAGTGTGCGTGATCTGAGGTCTATATGCAAAAATCTATTTTACTTTCCGCAATCAAGAAGGCAGTTAAAGAAGGAAGAGTAAGAATCACAGATCATGCAGATGAAGAAATGGCAAAGGATAAGCGTACATATAACGAAGTTAAGGAGACAATATCAAAAGGGGTGGTTATTGAATCTTACGCTGATGATAAACCTTTTCCAAGTTGCTTGGTTTATGGAAGACACGAAGGAAAGCATATACATGCAGTTTGTGCATATTCCGAAGAGGATAAAATAATGGTGCTAATAACAGTTTATATACCTGATGCGGATAAATGGATTAATTATAAGAAAAGGAAGAAGGTGAAGGGATAAAGATGTTGACAAAATGCGCTCTTTGTGGTGGAGTGGTCAAACCACAGAAAGTTGAGAAGGTAATGCGGGTTGAGAACAATGTAGTAATCGTCCCGGTTGACGCAGAAGTTTGTCAACAATGTGGTGAGGCTTACTACACACCGAAAACCGTAGAAAAGTTGCAAGAAATGAGGAAAGAACTGAAAAAAACAATTAAATTAGATGAATTATGCATACCCGCTGGACAAACCTATCTGTATAAAAAAGCGATTAAAGCGTGAAACATGAAAATAGGTTTCCTCATCAACCCGATAGCGGGCTTGGGCGGCTCAGTAGGACTAAAAGGAACGGATGGACTGGTAGAAGAAGCATTGAAGCGAGGTGCAAAGCCAGTGGCATGCGAAAGGGCGAAGAAATGCATGCAAGAGCTGGAACTCGACACTTCCTCGGTTATCCTCACGTGCTCAGCAGATATGGGCGAAAACACGATGATAAACCAATCGCAGAGATACGAAGTGGTGTATTCGTTCGAGGGAAACAGCACGAGTGAAGATACAAAGAACGCATGCAAGACGTTTCTGGAAGCAGGAGTTGACCTGCTCCTATTCTGCGGTGGCGACGGAACGGCAAGGGACGTGTACAGCATAGTTGGAAAAGACATTCCAGTGATAGGAATTCCTGCGGGTGTGAAGATGCACTCGGCGGTATTTGCGATAAGTCCAGGGGGAGCGGCGAAAATAGTCGAGCATTTTGCCGCGGGAAAAGCGGAACTGCGAGACGCGGAGGTAATGGATACCGATGAAGACGCATACAGGCGAAACGAGCTGCGAATGAAGGTGTTTGGATATGCGCAAACGCCTTACGAGCCCGTTCTGGTTCAGCAGGGTAAGAGCCTGTTTCAAAGTGTGAGTGAAGAAAAAGCAAAGGAGGAGATTGCGAGGTTCGCATGTGAATTCATGGCTGACGGTTCGCTTTACATACTCGGTGCTGGGACGACCACACAAAAAATTGCCGAATTGCTGGGTCTGGGCGAAGAGAAGACGCTGCTTGGCGTAGATGCAGTGAAGAACAGGGAGTTAGTGGGTAAGGATTTAAACGAGCGTGAATTGCTGCGATTGCTGAAGAAGGAAAATGAAAACGAAAAGGAAAAGAAAGGAATTTTTCCGGTAAAACTATTGGTGAGTCCTATTGGTGCGCAGGGCTTTGTATTTGGCAGGGGGAATCAGCAGTTGAGTGCGAAGGTGATAGAAAAGGTCGGTGTAGAGAACGTGATTGTGCTCGCAACGCCGCATAAGTTGAGTGAAACGCCGTTTCTTCTCGTTGATACGGGCAGTGAGGAGTTAGATAAGCAGTTGAGCGGGTATGTGAGTGTCGTATGCGGCTATCGGATGGCACAGAGGAAAGAGGTGAGGAGAGGGTGAGAGGGGGAGATTTATATAATATAATGGGGCGATATAATATATTAAAGGTGAAGAAAAATGGGATATAGTCAATTACTTGAACGCATCACGCTAAACCCCAAGGTTATGGTTGGGAAACCGGTTATCAGAGGGACACGACTTACTGTGCAGTACATTCTTGGTCTTTTAGCTCATGGTGCAAACATAGAAGAAATCCTCAAAGAGTATGAAGGGTTGACCAGAGAAGATATTCTTGCTTGCTTACTATTTGCCACAGAATCTCTTGAAAGCACCACCTTTATGCCCTTGCAGGTAGAGGCGGTTTAGATGCGGTTCCTTGTAGATGAATGTACCGGTCCTGCAGTTGCTCGATGGCTACGTCAATGGCGTCATGACGTGTTTTCGGTGTACGAGCAATCCCGGGGAGCAGACGATGACAGCATACTCCAAAGAGCATATGCGGAGAACCGTATCCTGATTACGAATGATAAGGACTTTGGAGAACTCATCTATCGAGGAAAGAAACTACATAGGGGTGTGATCCTTCTACGTCTGGAAGACGAACGAGCGGATAACAAGATAGCGGTACTGCAACGCCTGTTCGGTCTGTACGCTGACCGGCTTACTGACAACTTTGTTGTCGTAACGGAATCAACTGTTCGCTTTGCAAGCAAAAGTATTGATTGAGGGAAACAAGATGCCTGTATCATAAATGGGGGGAGCTGCGAAAAGAGAAACCTTTAGGATTACCAATATTTTAATACTAAAATAAAATGAATGCTTATATCAAGTGAACAAATGCTCACACAAAAACAAATAGAGAAAATTCTCAAGAGAATAGTAAATAGATATAAACCCGATAAAATCGTTCTTTTTGGCTCTTACGCCTATGGCAATCCTACGGAAGATAGTGATTTGGACTTATTAGTTGTGAGAAGTAGCAATCTACCAAGGTACAAGAGGGCAAGAGAAATTAGAAAATATCTGTGGGGAATTACCGATGTGCCAAAGGACATTATTGTTTATACTCCAGAAGAAATTGAGGACTGGAGGGAAGTAGAAGAAGCATTTATTACAAATATAATGAAAAAAGGAAAGATTTTGTATGAAAACAAAAGGAGAGTTAATAAACAGTTGGATTGATAAAGCGGAAAAGGATTTACGTAGTGCGAAGCATGAGTTATCATTCCCAGATGAGGTGACAGAGACTGTTTGCTTTCATTGCCAACAGGCTGCGGAAAAGTACTTAAAGGCATATTTAACTTTTCTTAATCTCTCTTTTACCAAGACCCATGAAATTGGTGAATTGGTTACAAAATGTGAAAATAAAGATATAAAGATTTCTGTATTGAAAGAAGAGGCAGATAAACTCACTGATTACGCTATTGAGATTCGTTACCCAGAAGAGTGGTTTGAGCCAAGTTCAGAAGAAGCAAAAGAAGCTTTTGAAATAGCAAACAAAATAAGAGAGTTTGTGTTAAATAAAATTACTCCCGGGGGCACTGGCTAATTTAATATAGTGAGTTTGCTATATCCTTAAAATTCACCGCAGAGCCACACGGAGAACGTAAAGGCACCAGAAAGCCTAAATAATGATTGGAAGAGTCTTAAAACTCTGCGTACTCGGCGCTCTCCGCGGTGATAAATCGCTGGATTTTTAGACAGTGCCCTCCCGGGCTAGAAAGGGGCGCAAAAAAAATATCACCGATGAAAAATCAAAACGCTTATCTATCCATCTAACTTTAAGTATAAATAATATACTCTACCATGTATAATACATACATTGGTAGTTATTGAAAAATATAGAATAAGAAAAAAAAGGAGAATAGAAAAAAATGAGCGAGCAAACGTCGGATGTGGGTACGAAAGCGAAAGGGGACCGAATCAATATTTTCCGAATCGGCAGTCTGTGGTGCTTCAAGTATTTCTTCGGTGACCGGGAGATATTCATGGAGTTTGCGGATTATTACAACCGGGATAAATACCGGTTTGAGGTGGACAGCGTTGGCGACCGGGATAACATGGTGAAGTCGCTGGAGGAACGAGGATTTGTAACCAACTTGGTTGAGGATACAGCGGATTATACGGTGAAAATAGACCGGTTTAAGAAGTATGCACCAATTCTGAGGAACTCGATTGACTCCACGGAGGGTGAAAAGGAGCGGGAATTTATAATGAAAGATATGGCCTCGGTGGAGGAGGCGATAACAATGGGAGCGAGGAAAAGTTAGACGTTTTAACTTTTCTTTTTTCTTCTTTTCTTTTCAAATCCGATTAACAGTAACGTCAGGAGGGTGGAGGGATAGCTTGTGGGTTACGATAAATTCAAAAGAGAGGTGGAGCGGATACTGGAAGAAAAAGCGAGACCTCTCACGTGGAACGAGATAAAAGAGAACTCCACCCAACTGAAACAGAAAGCACCATATCACGTGTACGTGCAGAAGTTACAGGGTGATATCGGCCTGGTGCGGTTCAAGCCTGCACAAGGGCGTGACAAGAAAACTGTTTGGGCATTAAGGAACTGGTTTGAAGAAGGTAAATTCAGGGACCTCCTGCCTGATAAGGCGCGGTTTACTATTCTGAGTTCCAAAAAGGACCATGCGATTGCCGCGAATGCGTACTGGGAACTGAAAAGAATCTATCCTTTCACGGAAAAGCTAAGCATGAGCCTGAACAGATGGGATGTGATAGAAGCAGAAGTAGATGACTTCTTTCCTGAAGAGGACAAAAGACCGGATAGCATACGGTTAAAGAGCGATGGAATAGAGCATTTACGAACGATAGAGGATGAAGAGGAGCAGATAACAATTGCGGAAAAGATATCCGAGAGTGGGGAATTCATGCATACCGATGCGTGGAAAGGGAAGACGCTGGGTATGACAAAGCCGAGATTCAGATGTTTCTATTTCTACGATAGCAAATGCCAGTTTTTCTGCGACCAGAACGTTTGCGTGGGTCATGATATGAAAGTGGATGAAGAAGGAGAAGCTATAGAAATAAAAGGCGACCGTGTTTATTTCGTTTTGGAAGCGGCAGAAAGCGCTCGAGGCGAGTTTATATGGGAAAAGACACGGGTGGACTGGTACATAAAATCGGTGATTTCGTTAACTGACCCAAGGCAGCGGAGACTACATTTTTAGTGGTTTCGTTTGTTAGCGGTTTAGCGGTTTGGAAAAAAAAAAATCCTTAGTAAAGGTTTCTTTTTAAAAGAAAAGTTGTTTATGAAGAAAATATTTCACCTTGCGGACACACACATAGGCTATTCAGCATATCGGAAGATAGACGAAGCGACAGGCCTGAACCAACGAGAAGTGGACACCTACGAAGCGTTCAAGCAATTTGTAGACTACGCAGTGAAAGAAAAGCCAGACATTATATTACACGCAGGCGACCTGTTTGATTCTGTACGCCCGACAAACCGCGCTATTTGTTTCGTTCTCGAGCAGCTAATACGGTTAAGTGAAGCGGGCATACCTTTCGTAGTGATTTCAGGCAATCACGAAACGCCGCGGTTGAAGGAAACGGGCAGTGTATTCAGCCTGTTTGAGCATATTCCTGAGGTGTACGTGGTTTATGAGAACAAGTATGAACTCATTGAAATTGACGATTTGAAACTACATGCGATTCCGCATTCCGATGATATAGAGGGCGAGAAGAATAAAATGACGTTGAATATTGACGCTAATGGTTCTAATTTTAATTTTAATGTCGCACTTCTTCACGCAAGCGTTCTCGGTGTCGGACTACCAGCCTTTATGATGGGCGACTTCAACGAGCAGGTGGTTGATATTGACGACCTGACAAAACTCGATTACCTCGCATTGGGCCATTTTCACGGGTGCACGAGAGTAATGGAAAACGCATATTACGCCGGGTCAACCGAACGATTCAGCTTTAACGAGGTGAACGACAAGAAAGGGTTCTTAGAAGTCTCTTTGGATGCCAATGGAGAAAAAGAAGTTGTATTTCATCCTTTACAGGCAAGAGAAATGGTGGACTTGGAGCCAATTGTTTGCCACGGTCTTGATACGCACGAGATAAAAAGTGCCATAAAACGCCGCATTCTGGAATGCAATCCGCGAGACAAAGTTGCGAGGTTAAAGGTGCAGGACATTCCCTTGCACGTTTACCACTCGCTGGATTTTGACGAGTTGAAGCGGCTGACGAAATCTGCAGTTCATTTTGAGATAAAATATGAGTTCCAGAAGGATAATGAGTTACTTTCTGCGGAACATCCAACTTTTCGGTCTTTACATAGCGAGTTTGAGCATTTTATCAGGACGTACACGATAGGGGCGCATATAGATAAAGCAAGGCTAAAAGAGTTAGGGTTGAAGTATATGCAGACGTGGGAAGAGCATGGTGAAGAAGAATAAACCAGAACATAATAAATTATTGACACAGATTAACGCTTGTGGGCTCTGCCCACATCACCGCAAGCCCTGAAAGGGCTTAATTAACACAGACAAAACAAATTGCAAAGTGCAAAATTTGTGTAATCTGTGGTTAACATCAACAATGTCAAACTCAAATATGTCCGCGTAAATCAGTGTAAATCTGTGTCTTAAATACAGGGAAGTCATACAGTATATACAATGAAAAAAAGATAATTATATAGTTATAACTTATAAACGAGTGGTGCAGCTTGTCAGGTGCTCTAACCCTAACACCTAAAACCTACTCAGTCCCGTGGTGTAGTGGTCAAGCATACCGGCCCTTGGAGCCAGTGACGGAGGTTCGAACCCTCCCGGGACTATCTATAGTCATTCCAAAAATTATTAACCACAAGATTACGCAGAAAACTATTTCCTCAAATTATCAATCAAATGCCTTATATTTAAAATCCTGATTATCTGCGGTCATCTGCGTCCGATTATCAAAAATTTTCTTGTGAAACTTTTTTTTACCTCCGCGTTCTCCGTATGCTCTGCGGTGAAATTTACTCAGTCAACCAAAAGTAACCCGTAAAAAGTCAGTTTTTGATATGGTGATGTGAACACTTCCGCCTCGTAGCCAACTTTTCGAACCGTTGCGAAAACGTCTATCCCGCATGCTTCCATTGATGGTCTTGCTCTATCCTGATGTGCGCAGAATCGCTTTGGCTCTTTATCTAAGACTTTCTCCTTCTCTGGAATGCAGGGTTCACAATAGGAACAAGGAAGTGCAGTCATAGCAAATGCTTTGTAATAGCCCGCTAAATAAGCGCATCTTTCCAGCTCAAACATCGTATCGCTTATCTTCTTGATAGCATCCCATAAAAAGTGATGGATATGGTAAGAAGGAACGTCAGGATTCGGCTGCACGTCTTTGAATCTCACGATAATCGCCTTTTTATAGCCCTTTATGAGCTTTCTCGTCTCTTCTGGCGTTGGCGTATAAGGAGGGCAGGTAAGATGCTTCGCATAGCCTCTACACCCATACCGGCATTTCCACCGCACCCAATCAGCTACTTCTATCTCATCCGCGGGAATACGTTTAAAATCCTCGTGTATCTTCCTTAATTCCTGCAAAAGTGTATCCAAATCTTTTTCCATTGTGTATAAACTATAGCTTCCTTCTATTTAAGACGCAGATTTATTTATTTTTTTGTTGTTGTTTTACTTTGGTCTTCTGCCTTTTTCATTCACAATTTCAATTAATTCTAATAATTCTATTTTCGCTCTCCTTTATGATACGACCTAACTTGTTCGAGAACTGCGGGATAGTCGGCAAATAGCGCGCCCAAATCTACCGTTCCAACCAGGTCAAAAATGCCCAAAGCTGCTACCGCATCCCCTTTCCTATTTCTAACCGGAGCAACAACCACCGGTACACCTGCATATCTACCCTTAAGAAGATTTGTGTGTATCACCCGATTCTCCTTGAGCACTCGCTCTAATACCGGACCGGTGTATTCCGAATCCATAATTTCTCCTTTTTCCACTCTAACGCCCTTTTTATTCCGGGAACGCATAGCGACTGGCATTACAAACAAGTCATTCACCGCTTTCGCTATCGGTGCAATTTCTTCTGCCGTTGCGTCCTCATTTACTACTATACTCAACTCTTCTTCTCCCATTTTTACACCTTCTCTTTTTTTCTTTTAATTTAATATTCTATTCCTGAAGTTGTGCTGCTAGTTTCATTCCAATAATGCTTGACCTTCTCCATGTGAGTTGCTATATCAGCCATCTCGATTATTCTGGCACCTGGCTCTCTTCCACTAAGAATGATGTCAGTATGACCTCTTTTTTCCAACAGCTCTAAAACATCGTCTTCTGTTAACAGCTCGAATTTTACCGCGTACAATATTTCGTCCAGAATCAAAAGGTCGGCTTGTTTTTCACGTAGCACTCTATGAGCGAGTTCCAATCCCTCTTTAGCCTTTTTGAGATGTATCTCCCGCGATTTTTCGTCCTTTAAAAAACCCGGGATACCGCAAAGATGTATCTGGAGGTTATCGAGGTTCTTTAGAAACTGGTATTCCCCGGTAGTTTGCCTTCCTTTCATAAACTGCAATATCACTACCTTTTTTTTGTGACCCAATGTCCTTATGGCATGACCAATAGAGGCTGTTGTCTTTCCCTCTCCCTTTCCATAATAGACGATGACTTTTCCCTCTCTTGGGTTCATAATTGTATATTTTTAATATAGTGTTCCTTATCAGTAATAAGTAATCATCCATGCCTGCATCTTTTTAAACGGTTCCACAAACCCCGTCACATAAATCGAAAGGAAAAGAGAGGGAGTTAAAATGAAAGAGGCGATGTTTTACGAGAAACTGGAAGAGAACGCGGTTAGATGTCACCTATGCGCACATCATTGTAAGATAAACGAATCGAGGAGGGGGATATGTGGAGTTAGAGAAAACAGGGGCGGTGTCCTCTACAGCCTGGTCTATGGTAAGGTAGTTGCGCAAGGGATTGACCCAATAGAGAAGAAACCGCTCTTCCATTTCCATCCCGGCTCTGAGGCATACTCAATTGCTACGGTTGGCTGTAACTTCAGATGCAAGAACTGTCAGAACTTCCATATTTCTCAGATGCCAAAAGAAGGTGAGAAACAGATAATAGGTGAAGATGCATCGCCTGAAGAGATTGTTGCGGCAGCCAAGCAAAACGGTTGTAGAACCATCGCATACACTTATACCGAACCGACCATCTTTTTCGAGTTCGCTTATGACACCGCCATACTGGCGCATAAAGAAGGGATATGCAACACCTTTATCACAAACGGGCATACTACGGAGGAGGCGATACGCACTCTCGCCCCTTATTTAGATGCGGTAAATGTAGACCTGAAAGGTTCCGAGGACCTGTATCGAAAAATTTGCGGTGGGCACCGGCAACCCGTCATGGATGCGATAAAGCTATACAAGAGTTTGGGAGTTTGGGTTGAAGTAACCACGCTGGTTATACCAACGTTGAACGATACTAAGGAAGAGTTCAGAGAGATTGCGGAGTTCATCAAAAGTGTAGGCGTGGACATCCCATGGCATATCTCACAGTTCTATCCCACATATAAGCTAACTCATCTCCCCCCAACACCTGTTACTACCTTACGTAAAGCGAGGGAAATTGGGTTAGAAGTAGGATTGAGATACGTGTACGAGGGCAATGTTCCGGGCGAGGGAGGGGAGAATACCTACTGCTACCGATGCGGAGAGTTGCTAATCCGGCGCTATGGATTCCAGATTCTGGAGAATAAAATACGAGATTCTCGATGTCCAAGTTGTGGTGCCATGATAGATGGGATATTAGACACCTAAAAGGAATAGAGGTAACTCAATTACGATTGCAAATAGGAGATTGAACATCCAATAGTTATGAATACTTTACGGTATTTTATCTTTTTCGCCTTTCTATTATTTCAACAATTTCACCCTCTATGAGAGAGGCAATAACTATATAGGGCAGCAGCACGACCACAAATAATGCCCCAAAATAATAGACCATCAAGGGCAGCAGTGGTATTTTTATAGCCCTGCTGTACAGAAAAGCAGCAACTAAGCCACTTCTCATACCCTGGTCTCGAAGCTCTTTCAATAAAGGATACCAGATATAAATAGGTCCATGGCTAATTATTCCCGCGGATATAGCGAAGAACCATCCTTTTATTCCCGACCTCTCTCCCGCGTACTTCGCCACAGTTTTTGGGTGTAAGAAATAATTTATAAGCGCCATAAAAAGGATGACAAGCAATAATACTGGAATTATCTGAATAAATATGTTCCCACTCACTTTTAGAGCGTTATATGCTCCTTCCGGGTCGAAGAAAAAGAGAAGAAAATATAGAAAAATAACAGCGACCAAAAAATAGAAGCTATAGTATTTACCCCATTTTGTTTTCTTCTCTACCAAAATCTTCATTTTCTGTATTCCTCACGACCAGACCTTCATTGAATCACCATCAATGTGGTAACCGTTGCTATGGATACAAAGATGGCAAGAATAAACCCCAGCGAGTTTCTAATAACTGCGAATCGTTTGCCTAAAATGGCTGCTTCCGCGGGAAATTGAACTATACTAACCGTTACCCAAGTCACTATGAAAGCGGTTATCGCAAAGAGACTCACGCCCTCTTTCATAAGCTCCCCACCTATTACATAGCTGGTGATGGGATTACCTGCTGCGATACTACCCATTGCGGAACCAATTACCGTATCACGAAACAATTCTCCGGTAAATACAGATGCAATAAGCTGTTTTGATACAAGGGTTAGGAAAAGCCCCAAAAGCAGGACAACACCCAGCAACGTTGGAAGAGCTGTCCCTAAACTTTTGAATGCTCGGTAAAAAGACATGACAATGCTTCTCTCACCACCATTAGGTTTCGGGTTAGTCATGTCCTCTTTTTTCCTCCATTGTAAGCCAGAAGACTTTTTTTCGGTATTCTACTTTCTTTATTTTTCCGCTTTCCTCCAGCCTCGTTAAGCTGTCCTGAATATTATATTTCTTTGGTAAAGCTTTCTTTTTGAAAGAAAGGTTTTTTAACGTGTCTATAACCTGCTCCTCCCTCATTGGATGCCGTCTTATTATTGCTAATATTGCGTCTTCATGGTTTGTAAACCCCTCAGTGGAAAATTCACCGGTCTCCTCCGCGGTAATATCCACTACATTAACATCACCGAGAATCGCATGTGCTAATGCGATGCTCTCTTTATCAGGAGGCACAGCCCACGGTTCCGCAGGGGGTCTTATCGGGACATTTATATACGTTCGGTCAGGCTCTAAGGGGCTAAGCCTGCTTTTTATCGCTTCTAATTCCTCTGCTGAGTCATTGAGCCCCTTTACCAGCATGACTTCTACCCA
>QEXZ01000321.1 GCA_003160755.1 Methanomicrobiales archaeon | reverse complement strand
TACTTTTGGATGTCCCGAAGTAATCGGAGATATCGTCAGCGCCGACACACGGCTCGAAATTCGGATCGAAGAGGAAGTTGATGCTGCCCAGGGCATGGGTTATTGCCGCAGCCCAGATTTCCATCCGACCGGAAAGGAAAGGCACAGTTCTCTTCCGTGACATTTTTCGTATAAGTTTCTCGCATAACTGCTTGTAATCTTCATCCAAATACACATCACAAAATCTTGCTGTCATCGCAATAAGTTTTTGCATCCTTTGCTCAATGAGGTCTTTATCTCTCTGTTTCATGGTTCTTACCTCTTGTTAGTTGCTATCCTATTTGCTATCCTACTATTGTGAGCAATATCATATAACTTTAGTATAGTCAAATATCCAAACGCATAAACATTGAGATAGAACCTTTTTATACTACCTCTCCCAATATACTAAACCATGATTATAGCACACACACCGGATGCAGATGACGCATTCATGTTCTATGGACTGCTAAGCGGTAAAATCACCGCCAATTTTGAAATAAAACAAGTAGTTGAGGACATCGAAACGCTGAACAAAAGAGCTTTTAGAGGTGAGTTAGACGTCACAGCGCTCTCTGCCCACGCTTATGCTTTTCTCCATCCCCAATATCGGATTTTGTCTGCCGGTGCAAGCGTAGGGGACGGATATGGTCCAGTAGTTGTTGCGAACAGGGAAATGGATTCGGAAAGGAAAAGTATTGCCGTGCCAGGGAAATACACCACTGCGAACCTGCTGCTAAAACTGGCAGTTGATGACTTCCAGTCGGTTGAAATGCGATTTGACGAGATTATCCCCGCGGTGAAGCGAGGGGACGTGGATGCAGGATTGGTAATCCATGAAGGTCAGATAACTTACGCACAGCACGGACTTGTAAAAATACTCGATTTGTGGGACTGGTGGCATGAGAAAACGAGGCTGCCTTTGCCTCTTGGCATTAACGCAATAAAGCGGGATATTCCTGAAGGGACGCAACGTGAATTTCTTGTGC
>QEXZ01000320.1 GCA_003160755.1 Methanomicrobiales archaeon | reverse complement strand
CGAACAAGTCGGCAAGAGGTTTTACATTGCCCGCTGCGGCACTTTTATTCGCCTTGCCAATACGAAGCCCGTTTGGACATGCAAGTGTGCAGCTACCACACTGGATACAGTCGTTAACGTAGCGTGTGAACTCGGCATCGCTGAGTATGTAGCTTAACCCTTTTCGCTTCTTATCCACTTGCAGTGCCGTCCTGACCGCAACCTCACCCACCTGATCAGGCTCTAATATTATGACTCCGGGGACTCGTCCACTCACTAAATCATCCACTATTTTATCCGGGTCGTCATCAGTGCGATCCACCAGCCCGTGCATTGCCTTGTCGTTCGTTGCGATCATAGGCGACTGAACGTGTTGGCAGAGTTCTAACACGTCTGCACGGATGCACTGCTCGTCTGTCACGACAACATCCGCAATCCCCGCTCGTAGGACACGCAATTGCCGCCCAAGTGCGGATACTATCTTCGCCTTATTATACACTCGCGTGGTGTCAATAGACGTACAGCAAATTCCACCGAGTTCTACCCTGTCTTCCAGGTCGTTTTCCGTTAAATACACGCCTATATCGGCAGCCGGCGGTACGTTATGCCCTATAACAATAATAACCGGTTTGTTCGTGTCTATTGTTCCTATTCCTACGTCCACCAGCGGAACGTCAGGTCCACTACCCGCAAAGCTCGAAGGCATGCCATAACACGCAATCTGAATAATATCCGCCGCTTCTTTGCTCAGCGAATCAAGCATACCCATGTGCAGCGCTTTTGACTCGAAGTCCATGTACGAGCCCTCCTGACCTGTGTGAAGCGCATCTGCTAATTGAACTATCTGTTCTTCAATGTAACTGAACACTTTATCGTAATCGCCGATTGTCTTCGGTTTTATTCCGCATACCAATCTCGTTAAAGGCGCTTCTATATTTACCTTAGGGCCGAAATCTATCGGCACGTCACGCCCAAACTTGTTTATCATGTCGTGCAAAAGGTGCCTTCCATGTGCACAATGCGCACTACAGCCTATTAAACAGG
>QEXZ01000032.1 GCA_003160755.1 Methanomicrobiales archaeon | reverse complement strand
AGAATCATTCGAATAACGTGAGCCCTGCCATCATCACAAAAATGCCCACAATTATTCCTATATTTGTGAGATGCTCGCTGCCGTACTTGTTTGCTATTGGAATAAGCTCATCGATCAGGTTCTGGTATGAAGTAAGATACGAGGCTCCATATACCAGTAGCAAGACCTGCAAGCGTGGTAAGTACTATTGCTGCGAGGATACCAGTGGTTAACATAAAGTAGAATAGATGATAGATTGCTAATAAAATGCATTCTTTTTAGTCTACTTTTCACGTTGTAGGTCAATATAGGAAAATTGGAGAAGAGTTATAAAAGAATGAATAAAAGAGGTAGGAAAGAAGGAGTTGGAGACATTTTCCAGCAAGAGACGAAGTATCAACGAGGACATCTTCCAGGTGGGTACCTGGATTGGGCGAGCAAACCCGAGACGTATAAGCGGTATCCCTCTGCGCCAAAAGTTCAACTCGAACCTCCGAAAGTGGAAAGTGGAGCACCGCTATGGGAAGTCCTGGGACGCCGCCGAAGTGTTCGAACCTTCAAAAAGGAGCCACTGGCAAAATCAGAACTCTCTCAACTGCTGTGGGCAGCACAAGGGATTATCCACCCCGAATATGAATTCAGAACCGCGCCATCAGCCGGGGCATTGTACCCCGTTGAAACATATCTCGTGGTCAATTCCATAGAGCAAATTGAGCCCGGTGTTTATCATTATGCAGTTGATAGGCATGAACTCGAACAGTTAAGAGCGGGGGATTTTCGTCTCCAGGTTGCACAGTCCGCCCTTGATCAAGAAATGGTGTATCATGCGAACGTGGTCTTTATCTGGACTGCTGTCTTCGCACGCTCAAAGTGGAAATACAGACAAAGAGCCTACCGCTACATATATCTGGATGCGGGACATATAGCTCAGAATGTGGCGTTAGCCGCAGTTGCACTGAATCTCGGCAGTTGCCAGGTTGGTGCGCTCTACGATAAGGAGGTAAACGCTTTGTTGGGCGTGGATGGCACAGAAGAGAGTGCTATTTACATGACGGTGGTCGGGAGGGAGAAATAGAAGAAAATAGCATGGTTAGCATTCGACCTGCGGTGGAATCCGATGAAGCATCTGTATATGATTTGATTACCTCTTTGATGAAAGTCTCGCTTGATCGTGAGTCGTTCCATGACGTCTTCATTCAAAATCTCCGTGATGACACTGTGCTGTACTACGTTGCTGAGAGCGATGGGTATGTTGTTGGCTTTGCAAGTCTCCATATCCTGCCTCAACTCCATCATGCTGGGCTGGTGGGGGAGATCCTGGAGTTGATTGTGCAGGAATCACTTCGCGGTAGAGGTATCGGCGCTCAACTTGTGTTGCAACTTGAACAGGAGGCAAAGAAGCGAGGTTGTGTCTCTGTTGAAGTGACGGCGAAAAAATCTCGTGTTGAGGCACAGCGATTTTACGAGCACATGGGCTTTACTCGAACGCATGGGACTTTCACAAAAATTTTAAATGCCCTAAAGCATACATAAAAACCATGCAAGATAGAACAGTATCAGAGGTTATAGTAGAGCAACTCGCTGCATGGGGAGTAGAATACATCTTCGGGCTTCCCGGCACGACTTGCTTAGGTGTGGTGGATGCGATACGCAAGCACAATAAAATAAAGTTTATAAAGGTGAGGCATGAGGAAGCGGCGGCGCTTATGGCATCTGCATATGCCAAGCTGACAGGGAAAGTGGGTGTTTGCTTAACCATCGCTGGACCTGGCGCCACCAATCTGATTACCGGACTCTACGATGCGAAAATGGATAGAGCTCCAGTTTTAGCTCTCACCGGTCAAGTTAAACTCCAGTATATAGGACCGGGAAGCTTTCAAGAGATTGACCAAGATGTCCTTTTCAATTCCTTCTGCGTCTTCAATAAGACAATAAATTCTAAGGAACAAACCATTGAGCTTGTGACTTTGGCTTTAAAGCATGCTTTAGTGGAAAGAGGCGTTTCTCACCTCACCATTCCAAACGACATCCAGAAAGAATTGCTTGAGGCACGTATAGAACCAATGGAAGGGCGAATTCCCGATTTCAGAATAGTGAACACCGACCTAATTGAAAGAGCAGTGCGTTTAATAGAAGAAGCAGAGCGACCTGTGATAATCGCTGGCTGGGGTGCTAAAGAACAAGGGGATAATTTAATAAAGCTCGCTGAAAGAATAAAATCGCCCATAATAGCGACTTTTCGTGCAAAAGGTGTTGTTCCTGAGGATTATGAACTTTCTTTAGGCGTCCTTGGCGGCGTCGGAACCCCAATGGCAAGAAAATATGTCAATGCTGCTGACTTACTTCTGGTTTTCGGTTCTTCTTTCTCTGAAAAGACAAATATTCCAAGGAAAAAGACGGTTCAAGTGGACATTGATCCAATGAATCTCGCCAAAGAGTTTCCAATAGAACTCACTATTTTGGGAGATTGCGGAGTGATACTTGAAAAATTACTGGAGAAGGTGAAAAGAAGGGAGAATCGAGGTATATTGGAGGCTGTTAGAATCGAGAAGGAAAAATGGTATGCTCAGCTTGAAAAAGAGGCGGACTCCGAGGCTTCGCCCTTAAAGGCACCATTTATTTTCAACGTGTTACGAGAGACCATAGACCACGATGCTATCATAACCATAGACGTTGGCGACAATGGCTTCTGGTTTGGAAGAAATTTTATGATGAAACAGCAGACGCTTCTTATGTCTGGGTATTTAGCTACCATGGGATTTGGTCTGCCTGGTGCAATTGCATCCAAGTTAGCTTTTCCTGATAAGCAGGTGGTGTGCATCACGGGAGACGGTGGCTTTGCTCAGGTTATGGGCGATTTTTTAACTGCGGTAGAAAATAACCTGGATATAATTGTGGTAATCTTAAACAACAAAGAGCTGGCGATGATAAGTGTAGAGCAGAAGGTGGAGGGATACCCAAAGTTTGCTACGAACCTTAAAAATCCGGATTTCGCGGATTACGCAAATTCGTGCGGCGGTGTGGGGTTCAAAGTAAAAAAGCCGAACGAGTTGAAAGATGCTTTTGAAAAAGCGAAAAAAGCAAAAGAACCCGCTATCGTGGATGTTGAAACAGACCCTAAGAGATTTTAATTAAGTTGAACCAATGAAAGGCAAAGACAATCCTCTTTACGTGTTGGACGGGAAAAAACTTGGTGAGCACACATTGCGCTTAGGCGAAGTGAAAAAGGGTGCATTTGCCGGTGTATTTATGTTCAGCCTGTTCATTGAAGGAAATGATATAGTGAGCGGTTTATATTATACCGGAAGTAAGTGGATCAGACCCTGGATGGAGATTGATTATAACCCAGTTGCGGAGATAGAAGGTTTGGGAGAAGAGCTCTTTCAAATACTCTCGGAGTTAATCCCTCCTGGTGGACACCTGTCAGTATCTTATTTGAACCATAAAGTGACTGCGCGGGCATTGAGTACAGGCGTTCCTCCTGCTGCAACTCCTTTGGGCTATCTCCTCTGGAGAAGCGGATTTCGCTGGTTCAAAGATTGGTACTTTGCAGAGGGCTGGAAGGAAGGTGGCCCAAAGCTACAAGGTGAGAAATCGCTGAACGAAGCGCGCAAAAGAGTGAATACACAAAAGATCGTTGACGAGGTGACTGATTTTGTCAGTAAAACGGGATACATAGAATCTGAAATAGAGGAAGTATGCAAGAAGTTAGGGTTGAAGATATTGGAAGAAGTGGAGAGCGAAAAAACCGAATTTATTCGAGTGAGCACCCGATAAAAAAAATCGTATTGAACTTTACCAAGAAGCTGCACTGCACAAGTGCGCTATTTCCTTTACTCACACAAATTTGTTGAAAGAAATTTCTCTGCCGCAATTGCGTTTTGCCACCAATGTTCTAAGGTTTAAATGGAGGGATAAACCTGTATCCGGCATCATTTTCTCGTGTCCATCTAGTGAAATCTCGTGGTTTCTTATCCATAACTCTTCACCACCTCTTCTATCTCCCCCACTCGACTCAAAACCGTGATACCACGCATCCTTCGTAACTTCTCCACGTTCTCCACATCCTCTTTCCGCATTCGTAACTTCAAATCCCTGCCGTCAGGCAGCTTTGTTAGTATCTCGCCCTCTTTCTGGTCCACGGGCAAGATATACACAGGCACGTCCGCCTTCATGGCTTGTGCTACCGAATTTGCAATCACCGAATCCGCGATGCAATGTGCTGTCTTTGCCACCGTATTTGCCGTAGCAGGTGCGATTAAAACGAAATTGTATTTGCCTAACTGTATTTTTCCCGATAAGAAAGGAGCATTTGGTCCTAATTCTGGACTTACCTTTGTAAAATGCTCTTTAACTTCTTCCAAGAGCTTGTAGAACTTTAAAACGACCTTTCCCTCATTGGAGAGGTAAACATGAACCTCTAAGTTGTACTTATTTGTGAGTTCCTCCATGAGACTCACGCACTCGGTTAACTGATCCCCGGAGCCTGTAATCCCCCCATGCTATCCTAATAGGCTTACCCTCTTCAAAGCTCTTTCCTTCCACCTTCTCTTTCACCTCCTTTTTTATTCATCATAAAACAAACCTCCATAAGTCTATCCATCGTCTTATAAAGGCTTATCAAGCCTTCTTTATCCTCTTTAACGCCTGCTGCACCTTTATCCTTCGACCAGAAGGTTGCACCGAGGTTCGCACCGAAAGCACCCCCACCCACGGGAACCATCTCATTTATCAAACAAAAATCAACTAGTTTCAACCAGCATCCAACCTGAATCCTTCTTTCATACCAAACCACCCCGCAGGGTCCTCAAGATATTCTCGATAATCCCAGAGACTGAGATAATGTCCTCGCTCCTCATGCGCAAGTGCGAGATAGAACCTCGCTTCAAAAGGGTCCGTGGCTTTCTCCGCCAGCTCATCGTAGAACTTAATGCTCTTCTCTTCCATTTCAATGCCTATCTTCAGTACCTTTACACTCTCAGAAATATCTTCCTCTGTCATATTCAGGTCTTCCACATCCTTGGGAAAAACCGCTTTTGTCTTTACCACATCACCTATGGATGTCACCACTTTTGGCCACTCCCTTTCTTCTTTTAGCTTTTTATATATCTCCTTCACCTTTTCCAGATGCACGTCTTCGTCCTTTGCTAAAGACCTG
This sequence comes from Methanomicrobiales archaeon, assembly GCA_003160755.1. GTDB lineage: Archaea > Halobacteriota > Syntropharchaeia > Alkanophagales > Methanospirareceae > QEXZ01. The sequence continues at coordinate 8,014 of QEXZ01000032.1, read as the reverse complement.
AACATATCCTTTACCAAGGCACTGGTAGCCTTTTCACTGGCGTCCAAGTAAAACTTCTTTCCATCTTCTTCCAGTTTCATGGCGATTTCAAGTGCCTCCAGCCTATCTTCGTTCATATTATCCTCCTACAACTATTCCCCCTTCCGGTTGATTGGTTTTTATTGAATATAAATATGCTGCTTCTTTGGTAAAGCTTTCTTTACACTTTTTCTTTTTTCCAAAAAGAAAACCTGTGCTAAAAGAAAAACAAAATAACGTTTTTAGTCAAGGGTTTTAAAGAAAGGTTTCACATCACCTTCTCCAAAGTCATATCAAACATCCTCTTTGTCTCCCGCGCAAGCGCATCAGGAAGTCCTGTCATGTCCACATTTAAAAACCCCCGAATAATCACCGAAGTGGCTTCATCCTCGCTCAAACCTCTCGCCATCAGGTATTGGATTTCCTCCTATGCAATCTTGCCAACCGCGGCTTCATGCGAAAGCGGTTGGATACATCAGAAGCGATTCAACAGCGTATGTTCTCGGTTAAATAGTTAAATAGAAAAACTTTTAAATTAAATAGACACATGAAGAAGGGAGGTAAAAAAGAAAATGGGAACAAAAGGAAGAGAAATTGTGAAGCTGGACGTAATAGAGTTGATAGAGCTGTTGAACAAGGCATATGCGGATGAGTGGCTGGCATACTACCAGTATTGGGTATCTGCACAGATAGTAAAGGGGAGAATGAAGAACGCAGTGGTTTCAGAACTCACGGAACATGCGGGAGATGAATTAAAGCATGCTGAAATGCTTTCAGAGAGGATACTACAGTTAGGAGGAGCGCCCATAACAAATATAACAGAATTGAACGATAGAGCAAACTGTAAATATGCTGAGCCTACAAATCCTGACTCCGTAGAGATATTAAAACAGGGTATAGATGGTGAGAGATGCGCCATTGACGTCTACAACAAGCTACTGGATATAGTAGCGCACAAGGACTCCGTAACCTACCATGTTATTTTGGAAATTCTCGAGGATGAAGTAGAGCACGAGGATGATTTTGAGGTGATATTGGAAGATATACAAAGGGGTGGTGAATGAAAATCAACAAGCCGGGGACTCTCTATGCTTTGGCGTTATGCAACATTCGTGGCTTATGGGAGAATGCAAAGGAGATAAAACTGTCAGAATAAGATGCTGAAAAATGAAGCTAACCTGTTCCATAGACGAAATAAGCAGATTAGGTCCTGAAGACGTTAAGGAAATCCTGGACAAAGATAAGAGCGCTGAATATCAATTACTGGACGTGAGGCAGCCTTATGAATATGAAGCAGGGCATATCCCGGGAGCGAAATGGATTCCATTGGGAGAACTTGAATATAGGCATGCAGAGCTTGAAAGAGATAAAAAGATCATCACTTATTGTCGTTCTGGACACAGGAGCATGGCTGCAAGTATCTCTTTGTGTGGTCTTGGATTCGAGAACGTCTACAATCTTGATGGAGGAATTCTCAACTGGCACCACGATGTTATTAAAGGAATTCCAGAGGAGCGACCTGAATTGATAACAGGAAAGGAGGATGTTTGTGATATACTGACGCTGGCACTCAAGCTTGAGAAAGGTGCAATCGATTTCTACTCGAAAGCGCAAGAAAAGGTCAGAGACAAAAAAGCAGTGCAGATGTTTCAGAAACTCGCAGGCTGGGAAGAGAAGCATATGGAGAGGATATACCTGCAGTATAGCCAGTTGATGGGTGAGGATAAGTTACCTCCGCTCGAGCGGTTGAAGGCGGAGTTGAGTAGCATCTATATGGAAGGAGGCATAAAGATCAATGAAGAATTGATAAAAATAGGTGAACTAAAGTTCATAGATGACTTTGAGGCTCTCGAAATAGCTTTAGAGAAGGAGTATATGTCATACGACTTCTACAAAAGAGTTGCTGGATTAGTCGGCGATAGTAAAGCCAGAAGCATGCTTCACGAGCTTGCAGGAGAAGAGCGAAACCACATCAATGCCCTGCTCCAACAGATAGAAGAACCAAAAGGAGGCGGTCAGCAACGATCTTTGAAAGAATAAAGTCCGAAGGATTGGCTCACAATTCCTATTTTGTCGGTTCTGAGGATGAAGCAGTTGTAATTGACCCCCGGCGAGATTATGATGTTTACATTGACTTAGCTCGGCGAGAAGAAGTTAAAATCAAGTATGTATTTGAGACGCATCGCAATGAAGACTACGCTATTGGATCAACAGAGCTATTCAACCTCGCCGGTGCTGAGATCTTCCACGGTCCTGGCTTGAACTGGGGATATGGCAATACGCTTCATGATGGCGAGGTATTTCACATTGGGGGTTTGAAGATTACCGCACTACATACCCCTGGGCATACAGATGAGAGCATGTCCTACATCTTAGCAGACCTCTCTTCGAGTGAAGAGCCCGTGATGGTCTTCACTGGGGATGCTCTCTTTGTGGGAGACGTGGGCAGAATAGACCTTTATGGCCCTGAGGAAGCGCCAAGGTTAGCGGCAGCGCTCTATGACAGCATCTTTAACAGGATACTTCCCCTGGGTGATGGCGTTATCCTCTGTCCTGCACATGGTGCTGGCTCAGTTTGCGGCGGAAACATCAGTGATAGGGATGAGAGCGCGATAGGGATAGAGCGAACTCAAAATCCCGTGCTTCAGCTGAAAAATAGAGAAGATTTCATCGAGCACAAAGTCAGCGAGCACCATGAACGTCCTCCTTATTTCTTACAGATGGAGAAATATAACCTTGAAGGACCACCTTTGTTAGGAAGACTACCAAACCCGCCTCCTCTAACACCTGTGGAGTTTAAGGAAGAAATGGAGCGTGGAGCGGTGGTTGTGGACGCTAGAACACCGCCTGCCTTTGGAGGTGCTCATATTAAGGGTTCTTACAGCATCTGGCTCGAGGGTTTACCAGCATACGCAGGGTGGGTCTTATCTTATGAAAAGCCGATTCTGCTGGTGCTTGAGTGCAGTGACCATCTGGATAAGGCAGTTCGCTACCTTGTGCGGCTCGGTTATGATAATATAACGGGATATCTGAGGAGAGGAATCGAGGCTTGGTATGATTCGGGCTTTAAGATTGAATATATGGGACTCTCGAGTGTGCACGAACTCAAACAGCGACTTGATCGCGGCGAAGACGTCCTGGTACTCGATGTACGGGATGAGAATGAGTGGAAAGAGGGGCATATAAAGGGCGCTCTGCATATCTATCTCGGGCAACTCGAGAGCCGACTGATCGAGATACCACGTGACCGCCCCATCACTATCGTATGCAATGTTGGTCATCGTGCGAGTTTGGCAGCGAGCATCCTTCTCAGAGCAGGCTATCCAAATGTATGCTGTGACGTTCTTGGAAGTACGAGAGCGTGGCGTGCCAGCAAATTCCCAATGGCTAAGGAATAAATATATATAGCAGTCACATTTTAACCAGCAATAACAATAAAATCAAATCGTATGAGGTGTTGAAATGAAGTGGTCTTATAAAATTGGCAGTATCCGCGGGATACCCATAAAGCTGCACCTGACATTCCTGATAATACTATTGGCCTTTATCTGGGTATTTGCAGTTAACGATTTTAGAATTGAAACTCTTGGCATAACTCTCGGTTTCGGTGGTATGGCTATTTCGACATGGCTAAAATACCTGCTGGGTGCCATTGCTTCAGTCCTTTTTTTCTCAACTCTACTCTTTCATGAGCTCAGTCACTCCGTCGTTGCACAGAGTTATGGCGTACATATAAGGAGCATAACCTTGTTTGTCATCGGCGGCGTGGCTCAGATGGAGGAAATTCCCAGGGAACCACGAATGGAAGCGAGGATTTCGGCTGCTGGTCCAGCCTTCAGTCTGGGTATAGGTATCCTTGCCTATGCCATTTACTACGCCTTCGGTCCGGCAAGCCCGGCTGAAACGGGGGAAACGTTCAAGAATGCTGCTCTCATAGTGGTGAGTATAATAGCATTTTACAACATATTTCTTGGTCTCTTCAATCTCATTCCCGCTTTTCCCATGGATGGAGGAAGGATACTACGTGCATGGTTTGCTACGCGTATGCCCTATATAGATGCAACCAGAATGGCAGTTTCAGTGGGCAAGAGTTTCGCCATTGCCATGGGAATTTTCGGATTGTTCTTGGGAGGTCCTATTCTAATAGCCATAGCCATCTTCATCTATCTTGGCGCTTCTGGGGAGGAGAAGGCAACGGTTATTTCGATCACGCTGGAGGGTGTGAAGGCCAGGGACGTTATGACCAGTGTTCCAGATGTAATCTATGTGCCTCCGGACTGGACGCTCGAACAGTTAATAGATGTGATGTTCAAGACCAGACACATGGGTTATCCCGTGCAGGAAAGCCAGACTTCTCCGGTGCTTGGAGTAATAACCTTCTCAGATGTTCAGCGGGTACCTGCCTCGGAGCGAGCCACTACCAGAGTAGAGGACGTTATGAAGAGGGAGATAGTCTCCATTAAACCAGATGCAGATGCCTTTGATGCTCTCAAGCGGATGTCCAGCAGGAATTTGGGTCGCCTGATTATCATGGAAAATGGGCAGATGGTGGGCATCGTCTCCAGAACCGACCTCATGAGGGCTATCCAGTTCAGAGGCGCACAGAAATAGGTATTATTACCTCAGTTACGATTTCATCAAAGATTTTTGAGTCGCTGGACCTCTAAGGAAAGACGAAAAAGCCAAAGGGAAGAAAATGAAAAAACAAAAAAATAGTGGGATTAGAGGTTCTTTTGCAGTTGCAGAAGCGGTAAGGTTGCGATTGTGGCGACCTTTTCCGTTCGAGGAGTTCAGAGAAGTGGTAAAGGATGTGGAGCTTCTTGTGGTATTAGACCGCGCTATATCTTTTGGAATGGGTAGTCCTGTTTTATCAGAGGTGCGATCTGCATTATATAAGAGGAGGAAAAAACTCAGCATCGTGGGGTTCATTGGAGAGCTTGGAGGCAGAGATCTATCAGTAAACGATTTTAAGTATATGGTAAGTCGAGCTTTGGAAAAGATGAAGGCGATAGAGCAGGGAGAGGAAATCGAAACTGAGATGATAGGTGTAAGGAAATGAGGAGGGAGAAAGAGATGGAGAAAGAGGAAGAGGAATTGTTTGTGCCGAGGTTGGTTACCACAGAAGAGAACTTTGCTTCCGGACATCGCGCCTGTATAGGCTGTGGAGAGGCTCTTGCGGTAAGGTATGTGTGTAAAGCCCTGGGAAAGAACGTAATAATTGTTACCGCAACGGGATGCATAGAGATTTTCTCATCGTTGCTACCGCTAACTTCGTGGCGAGTTCCATGGATTCATACGCTGTTTGAAAATGTAGGAGCGGTAGTGTCAGGTATAGAATCAGCATATAAAGCGAGGATAAGGAAAGGCAAAATCAGGGATCGAGGAGTAAAGTTTGTTGGGTTTGCCGGTGACGGCGGCACTTCAGATATAGGAATACAGGCATTGTCAGGTGCGATGGAGCGAGGGCATAATTTCCTTTATTGTTGCTTCGATAACGAGGCGTATATGAATACAGGCATACAGAGGTCTTCATCTACCCCTTACGGTGCATGGACGACTACCGCGCCTGTGGGAAAGAAAAGCATGGGACAGAGGACATGGAAGAAGAACATGCCTGAGATCGCAGTTGCGCATAGGATACCGTATGTTGCGACTGCTTGTCCCTCCTATCCGTTTGATTTGATGGATAAAGTGAAAAAAGGAGTGGAAATCGATGGACCGGCGTATCTTCATATATTGTCCCTCTGTCCTACGGGCTGGAGGTGTCCGCCGAATCTAACGATAGAACTTGGTCGTTTAGCGGTGGAGACCGGCGTCTTTCCTCTTTATGAGGTGATTAACGGTGAATATCGGTTGAGCTTTGATTTCCCGGAGTTGAAACCCGTGAAGGAATATATGAAGAAGCAGGGGAGATTTAGGCATCTTACCGTGGATATTATAAAAAAAATACAGGCGAGGGTGGAGGATGATTATATGAAATTAAGGGAGAGAGCAGGAGTGAAATGAAATGGAAAGAGAAGCAGATGTGACTGAGTCGAAGACGGAAGCCCGAAAGTACGTGAGGTTGCCGACCTTTTTAGAACGTGGTTTTTCGGATTTGAAGCGAGAAGTCATAGCAAAGAGAATATGCTGTCTTTGCGGTACCTGTGCGGCATTTTGCGATAAGATAGAGATAAAAGAAGACGAAAAAGGAGAAGAAGCGCCGAGGTTTATTGAGGACTACGATACCGTATGTGGACTGTGCTATGCCTTCTGCCCCAGGACGTTCTTGCCTCAGTCGGAGATAGAGAGAAGACTATTTGGAGAGGAACAGAAGGATGTTCTTGGCGTCTATCGGGGTTGTTATGCGGTTCGGTCAACGAAGGAGGATATAAAGGGGCAAGATGGCGGTGCAGTTACCTCGCTGCTCGCGTATGCACTCGAAGAAGCGTTCATAGATTGCGCTGTGATTACAGCGGCGGATGATTACTGGAACCCGGTAACGAAGGTTGCGAAGAATTATGAGGGCTTGAAGGAGGGTGCGGGCACGAAATACACGATTTATCCAAGCATAATAGGTGTTAGAGAAGCGATAGAAGAAGGATGCACCGCCATAGGGTTTGTGGGGCTGCCATGTCAAATACAAGGGTTAAGAAATGTTCAAATGGCGGAACAGCCATATGATGTAGGGATAAAGAAGCTAAAATTGTTGATAGGCCTGTTCTGCATGGAGAATTTCACAAAGGATTTACTGGATTTCATCGCGAAGAATTATGTCAAAGGTTCGTTAGAAAAGGTGAGCAAGTTCGACATAAAGGGTAAGGATTTTTTAGTATATGAGAAGGAGAAGCACAGTATCCCGTTAGACGAGATAGAGAATTATATTGCCGAGGGATGTTCAGTGTGCATGGATTATACCGCTGAACTCGCGGACATTTCCGTAGGCTCGGTAGGCTCCGAAGAGGGGTGGTCAACGGTTTTCGTTCGCACGGAGAAAGGGGGAGAGGTAGTTGAGGGTGCAGTGGAAAAAGGGTATGTTGAGGTAAAGGAAATAGAAGATAAGGGGTTAGGTTTGATACGGAAATTGGGGGAGAGGAAGAGGAAGAGCAGTAGAGATGGAATGACATAATTTTTTAAAATGCAAATACTAAAATCTTTCTTCATAACCTTCCCGTGTTTCTTCCCAATATTCTTTCGCGGCCTGTTCTGAATCGTCATCAAACTTTTTAATCCAAAGGTCTAATCCTTCATTTTCTGCGGGCATCTTCTTCTTTATCTCTGCCAGATACCTCTGGATGACATCCGTAGTCTTCTTTGTCTCCCAGAAGACAGGATACTGGTTTGCTTTCCGGTCATAGTCCACAATTTTTTGTAGCACCCCTCTACAATGTTCGTAAAGGTTGAGATCAATACCCCTTCCTCTACGCAGGAGCGTCTCAACGGTACTCTCAGACCAACACCTGTGAAACCTGCATATCCCCATCTCTTCTGAATACATCTCCCTTATTGCACGTTCCGCACAACTCTTCCCCAGCTCTCTTGGTGGCAGTGAATTTATACAATAATCAGTGAGGTATTTCCCCTGGATAGGTATAGGAACGAATGCCCCAGGCACCCAATATTGTATGGGGGACATGCATCCTGTTTCTCCGTATGAGAGGTATAATGTGCTATCAATAAACGTATTGCCCAAACTCCTTATCCGGTCTGCAAATTGCTTGTCCAGTTCTTTCGCAGCAACCCTGACTCCCTGAGCTAAGATAGCTCCAATTCCCTCGCCGTAGGCAACGAGTTCAGCAAGTTTTATTAACGCTTTTGCATTCGCTTGCGAGAATTCAATCCTATAATTTCGTGGATCAAATGCAACGTCATCCTCCAGTCCAAGCTCCTCCTTTCGGAGTAATCCGTTATGGATACATTCCAAAATCCATGAACTTACATTACCAAACTCAATGGCATCAAACCCCATTACTTCTACTTCTTTCACCGCCTTCTCGGCAGCTCGTTGGTCGAAGAT
>QEXZ01000319.1 GCA_003160755.1 Methanomicrobiales archaeon | reverse complement strand
TTTATACGAGATGCGATAGCATCATAAGAAAGCGATTTGAACCTGTACACGGAACATCTGGATTGTATGGGACCTATTATTTTGGCTGAGTAGTTACAACTGAGGACAAATCTGCAAGTGCTGGAATACCGTTCCATCGTTCTTCTCAATGCGGATTGCGCTGCATCGGTCAACGCGTCCGCCTCGTCAAGGAAAATGATTTTGAATGACGCATTGCCAATGGGCATGGTTCTCGCGAAGTTCTTTATCTTGTTGCGGACCACGTCTATGCCCCTTTCGTCGCTTGCGTTCAATTCAGTGAAGTTCTCCGACCAGGTATCACCATACAGTTCGCGTGCCATAGCAACAGCAGCGGCGGTTTTCCCCACTCCAGCAGGTCCGGAAAAGATAAGATGCGGTAGGTTCCTTTTTCTGACATAAGACTGAAGGTTATTTATTATGGCGTTTTGCCCTGCCACCTCTTCCAGCTTCCTTGGTCTGTATTTCTCAGTCCATATCTCTTCTCGCTGCATCATACACTTTTTCTTTTTTTTAAAAAAAGAAAACCTGTACTAAAAGAAAAACATAGGAATATTTTTAGTCAAGGTTTTTACCGAAGGTAAAAAAGTTGTTGGTAAAGTTTTCTTTTCTAAAGAAATATTTTTGATGAAGTTTTTTAAAAAAGGTTTCCCTTAAAGATATTATGGATATAAATCTGGCTTTTGGATTGTTGTTGGTGAAGGCATTTATCATCCTTTTTGTTGTAATGGACCCGCCGGGCAATATTCCGGTATTTATAGCGCTAACGAAAGGTATGAGGAAAGAGGAGCGAAGAACGGAACTTAATCATGCGGTTATCGTTGCTACAATTCTCCTTCTCCTCTTCGCATTCCTCGGCAAAATTGTTCTGAACGTGTTAGGCATAAGTATAAATAGCTTTATGATCGCAGGGGGTATTCTCCTTTTGCTCATCTCCTTTGATCTTTTACGAGGCGAGCACAAATACGGAGTGACTGAAGAATCCGGAGCAGGAGTGGGAGCAGTTCCGATGGG
>QEXZ01000318.1 GCA_003160755.1 Methanomicrobiales archaeon | reverse complement strand
TATTAAATCATACTCATTTCATCTGACAAGAAAAAATAAATTATAGACACAGATTAACGCTAAGGGAGCTCTGCCCACATCCTCGCAAGCTCTGAAAGGGCTTAATTAAAATATAGTTAATTCACGTTGAAACGGTATTTAAGGAAGCAAGAAATAAATCTATAATTCTTCAGTAGGTTCAGTAGGTTCTGTCATGCTCAAATACAATCTGCTCCACCATATAACGGTTAAGGGAGAAATAATAATAATTGAAAGTATCGCGCTTATTACCCATCCGATATATTCTATAAAGCCAAAAGACATAGGGATCATATTTGCTGCAAAAACAATAAGCCATAGCAAGAAGACAGCGACTTTGTTACGCATAAACATCTTAAATCCTGTTTTAATACCACTTATTGCTCCTAAATCGTCTATAACAACGGCATATCTTGGAAGTGCAAATATGATACTGATAATCAGGATGTAAAGAGACATAGCCAAAAAACCCAGTCCAAATATTGCAAATGCCGTAAACACTTCCTCAGGAGGTAGCACTGAAAGTACCCTTAATTTTGGAAGAATGTATAAAATGCCCGGGACCAGAAAAAGAATACCAACAAAAGATATCAAACCAATGATAATGTCAGTGAAGAACAGACTTATGAACTTCCTTTTTCCATATTCTATCATGTGAGAGATGTCGGTGCGTCCGGTTTCTATCGCCTCTTTCGCCATACCGATAGCCCCAGCCCAGAAAAATGCATTTATCAACATGCACAAAATTATAGTGACGATAATGGCGATTATGATTATGCCCATGCTTTGAAAGATTTGAGGCAGAAGCTGAGGAATAAGTTCAGGCGATGGTTCAGCGGATTTGGTGAGGTGTGATAGCAAAGAAGGAATTATCGCCAGTATGGCAGCACCTATGATTATAACTGCCACTATGTGTGTTAGTATCGCACTAAACACAAAAGGAAGACAAATAGTCAAATTATTTTTCCATGTGTCGAACCCCTTTCCTATTACACTGCCTGTATCTTCTACCATGTTATCTACCAGAAATCTTTAGAGTATAA
>QEXZ01000317.1 GCA_003160755.1 Methanomicrobiales archaeon | reverse complement strand
CGCTCAAAGATATAGAGTGCCAGGAAAGGGTGAAGATGCCTAAACGTCTGGTAGAAGAGCGTATAAGGAATTTTAGCGAGGAGGAACTGGGCTACGATGAGGCAATGGCGGTCGAAGAGGCGAATAGATGTTTGAGCTGCCGAAAATGTATTGGTTGCGGAATCTGTGCGGAGGTGTGTCCAAAGGACGCAATAGAATACAGCCAGACAGAAGAAAGAACGGAGCTGAAGGTAGAAAAGATAATATTTGCGGCTGAGATGGAGGAGAAGAACCCAAGAGAAGAATATTTCATGTATCAAAATGTGGTTACGCAGATAGAGTTTGAACGTATACTGAGCGAGTCGGGGCCTTATGGAGGAATCGTAATGAGGCCGTATGACGGTGACGTCCCGAAGAAAATAGCGTTTATACAGGTTTTAGATGCGGATGAAGCTGAAAGGTCACCTTCACCCTCATCTATTGCATTTAAATTGCTGTTACAAGAAGCAAAGAGCGCAAAGGAAAGGGGCGTGGATTCCTGTATCTTTGCACGTGAAATCTACGAAGATACCGGAGACATCAAATGCTTTAAAATCCATAACATTAAGGTCATGGAAACGGAAACTGGAGAACAGAGGAATTTGCGGTTGAAATACGTGGTTGAAGGCGAACAGGAAGGGAAGGAAGAGGAGTTTGATATGGTGGTACTATCCGTGGGATTCCGTTTACCCGAATACGTTAAAGAAGTGGGCAAGCTCATAGGAGTGAAGTCAGAGGAAATCAAATGCCGGGCGCCAACAGTTGAGTTTGAGATAAAGAAGACAGAGAAGGAAGGGGTATTTGTAGCGGTTTGAGGAGAAGGGAAAGGCATAGCCATTCCGAAGATTATTAACCACAAGATTACACAGATTTTCACGAGATTATTTATTAATTTACCAATTTGTTACTGGAATGACTATGATTCAATTCAAGAATTCCTTTTAAGCTTATATGCCCTTATGCATTTGATTTTATTATCATGACAGGGCAACCGAATAACCAAAAAGGACTTGATCCGACCATTGAAAAATTGAAGATATTAATGCC
>QEXZ01000316.1 GCA_003160755.1 Methanomicrobiales archaeon | reverse complement strand
GAGAAAAGAAAAAACCAGCTGCTTAAGATATTCGTTCTCCATACTCTCCGCTGTTTTTAATAGCTCATTGACCAGAAAGTCTATGTTTTTCGATGTTATTGGCAGATATTCGGCGATGTCGTATGGTTCAGTACTTTTTTCAAGCCCTTCTGGCGTGAAGATTAACTGTAAGTGACCTTTGTAGGTTTCCACAACGCCCCTTATACGAACAACGTCGCCGGGGTCGAATCGAGATGCGACTTCTTCCGCGTTATTCCAGCACTTCGCCCATATACTGCCCGAGCCATCTCCTAATTGCACCTGCAGGTAGTATCCTTCTTTTCTGATAAATTCTTTTAGTTCCTTCTCCATTACCAGAAACGAGGAATCAACCGTGTTACCTGCCCTTAAATCTTTCACCTTTTTTGAATTTTCGCTCATTTCCCTCGTTCCAATTCAGCCATCATCGCTTCCATTGAGTATATCCTCGCTTCCTCTTTCCTGTTAATCCATTCAATGGCTTTTATCGCACCCAGAGCGAAAGCTTCTCGGCTCTGTGCACGGTGTGTTATCTCCAGTCGCTCTCCCTTGCCCGCATATAATACCAGGTGGTCGCCAACGATGTCCCCTGCACGGATCGCATGTATTCCTATCTCCTCATCTGTTCTTTCCCCCGTGATGCCCTGCCTGCCGTAGACGAATGCTGTTTTTTCTCCGAGACAATCAGCGAGGATTCCCGCGGCTTTTACCGCCGTCCCGCTTGGAGCGTCCTTTTTATGCGAGTGGTGCATCTCTATAATTTCCATGTGATACCGATATGGCAAAAAATGCCGTGCCGCCTCTGCAATCAATTTCCAGAAGACGTTCACACCGATAGAGAAGTTAGGGGAAATAATAGCAGGGACATGGTTTTTTATAGCGTTTTCCATCTTTTTGAACTGCTCCTCCGAGAATCCGGTTGTGCCAACCACGAGCTTTAGTTTGTTACGAGCGGCGACTTCGACGTTTTCAACTGCTGCTGCAGCGTTCGTAAAATCCACAAATACATCCGGCTCGACCCTGTTTAACACGTGCTCCAGTTCTTCAGGACTCGATATTTTTA
>QEXZ01000315.1 GCA_003160755.1 Methanomicrobiales archaeon | reverse complement strand
ATATCGCGTAGTGCAGTAGAATATTGATCATCCGTGTATGGCTGAATAGTATGTTCAACCTGAGGGTAACTGTGAGGTAGTATATCTTCACTTCATTACCAATCAATTTGGAGAGGATACAGAAATGTCTTTGCAGTTCTATTTGCAATTATAGGAGCTTTTTATGTGGCATGGTTCATAGCCGAGATATTTAATTTGCGTATAGACCCGCTGTTATGGCTTATCCCGTATAGCGTTGAAGGCTGCTGGAAATTAGTTTTAGTCGCTATACCAGTTGTAATAATCTTGGGCAACATATCCCGAAGCTGGACAGCAGGTCTTGCAGTTGGCTATATAATCTGGGCAATAGCCATCACTGAAACACTTATTGATTTAGAGTTTGGTTTCCGCAAACCTGTATTAATCGAGCTTGCGGTAAAGCTTCTGCTTGCATCTGGTTGTGCAATTGTTGGAGCACTGAGTGGATATGTAGGAAAATTGTCGGTTGAGGAGGTGAAAAATGAAACCAAAAACTAAAAAGTTTGCAGCCATCATCTTGCTGGTGGCAATCTCATCAGGTGTAGTTATAACTGCTCTTGTGATGCTGCCATCTCCTGTGAAACACGCTATTACGCCGGAGCCACAATTAGAAGATTTAACCAACCTATCTGAAAATACAACAAGGCTGACGACAAATCCAGGTCCAGATGAGAACCCTGTGTGGAGTGCGGATGGGAAAAAGATATTTTTTGAATCGAGACCAGACATTGGTGTTAGTCGTTATGGTCCAGAATGTTACATTTGTGTCATGGATGCAGATGGCAGTAATTTAACCCGGTTAGCAAATGGCACAGACCCTGTTTTGAGTCCTGACGGGAATAATGTATTCTTTAAGCATGTAGATGATCATCTACACACCATCAATTTCTGGGTTATGAATACGGATGGGAGTAATAAGAAAAAATTAACATCTTTAAATATAACTGTTTACCCTATTCTAAGTCCAGATCGAAGTAAGATATGCTATTACACCGAGTATCATACTGGTTATTGGTGGGTGTCGTGGAGAAATGGTACTTGGACAAGATTTGATTATGAGCCACAAT
>QEXZ01000314.1 GCA_003160755.1 Methanomicrobiales archaeon | reverse complement strand
ACCCTGTGAACGCCGTGCAGATGTGCACGATAAATCCCGCGAGGTGGTTCAAACTCGATGATTCTTTTGGAAGTATTGCACCCGGTAAAATCGCGGACATTGTGCTGTTAAATAATCTTGAGCGATTTGAAGTGGAGAAAGTGGTAGTGAACGGAACGATTTTGACGGATTTTGCTCCTCGCTCGGGGCATAACTATAGATATCCCAAATATGGCACAACGGTAAGGCTAAAGCCCGTAAAGTCCGAGGATTTTGAACTAAAGCTAAACTCAGAAGAAGGAACAAGAAAAGCGAGAATAATCGGGTTGATAGAAGGGGAACTCCTGACTGAGGAACTTGTGGAGGAGATAAGCGGCATAGACCCCGCTCGTGACATATTGAAAATCGCCGTTGTGGAAAGGCATCACTACACCGGGAATATAGGTTTGGGGTTCGTAAAAGGGTTTGGGTTGAAAACCGGTGCTGTTGCTTCATCCATTGCTCACGACTCGCATAATATTGTTGTTATAGGAACAAACGAAGCTGACATGGCTTTCGCTTGCAATCGCTTGAAGGAGATTGGCGGTGGAATAGTTCTGTGCAGTGGACGTGAGGTGAAAAGCGAGTTGGAACTACCTATTGCTGGGCTAATGAGCGATAAAGGGCTGGCGTATGTGGTAAGAAACCAAAAAGAGCTGGAGGCGGGAATTACGGCGATGGGTTGTAAACTGCAAGCTCCTTTTATCTCGATGTCTTTTCTCGCTTTGCCCGTGATACCTGCACTGAAGATAACGGATAAGGGATTGGTGGATGTAGAGAACCGAAAGATAGTGAATGTATTCTGTACAGTCTAAAAATCACGGTGCCAACCGTCGCCTATCACGCGGGAAAAGCACCACTTCCCTTATGTTTTCTATCTCCAGCATGCTCATCAGCAGCCTATCTATGCCAAGTCCCCAGCCCGCATGCGGCGGCATACCAAACCGAAAAGTGTCGAGATAAAACTCGAAACTATCTGCACTCAGTCCTTTTGATTCGATGTTCTGCTTCAGCAGCTCGTAAGAATGAACACGCTGCGAACCCGAAGCGAGCTCTACTCGTGGATGCATCA
>QEXZ01000313.1 GCA_003160755.1 Methanomicrobiales archaeon | reverse complement strand
CGACATCGCCGAATATCTGCCAATAACATCGAAAAACATAGACTTTCTGGTCAATGAGCTATTAAAAACAGCGGAGAGTATGGAGAACGAATATCTTAAGCAGCTGGTTTTTTCTTTTCTCCACGACCCTTCCTTTGTGAATTCGTTTAAGAGGGCTCCAGCCGCTAAATTTCATCACCATAATTACTCCGGCGGGTTGATCGAGCATACGCAGTCTGTTGTAGCGATATGCAAAACCATCTGCGGGCTGTACCCCGAACTTGACAGTGATTTGTTACTTGCAGGTACCATCCTGCATGACGTAGGGAAAACAGCGGCGTATGAATATTCGTTTCGGATAGACGTAACAGAAGAAGGCGGGCTGGTAGACCATGTCGTTCTGGGTTACCGAATGGTGGGGGAAAAAATAAAAGAGATAAAAAGTTTCCCGGAAGAACTTGAGCTCAAGTTGCTGCACCTTATCCTGAGTCATCATAATTACGGTGACTGGGGCTCCCCGGTGAAGCCCTTGTTTGCAGAAGCGCAGGCACTATGTTATGCCGACTTGCTCGATTCTCAGCTCAAGGAATTCCTGCAGATACAGAAGCAGGAGGAATCGAAAGGAAAAGAAGGTGTCTGGAGTGACTACAGCCGCAGCTTAAACCGTTTCTTTTATCTGGGCAGAGGAAAAATATATTCTAATAAATTAAAAATAGCCCCGCCACCCACACAGCCCAACAAAAAGAAAAAATCCGTGTAAATCCGTGTATTAAATAGAAGGACGTTATACTTTATACACAAAAAATGAACGAAACTAATTTTTCTGACGAGAGCATTTTAAAGCTAATAAAACTGCCTGATTTACTCTCGGTCCTCAATGCCTTGCTCGGCTTCGCTGCGATACTATTTGTACTGCGTAACGCGAATGCGAGCGCAATTGAAAATGCACTTGTATTGATTTTAGCCGCGGCGGTAGTTGACGGATTGGATGGCGTAGTGGCGAGAAATATGGGAGGTTCGCCCATAGGCAAATATCTTGATTCGCTTGCTGATATGGTGTCCTTCGGCGTCGCACCTGCAATTGTCACGTACGTGCTTCTCAACGACTATTTGCATGTTTA
>QEXZ01000312.1 GCA_003160755.1 Methanomicrobiales archaeon | reverse complement strand
CCTGCTCCCATTATGGACTGCAGTGCTTGTGCTGTTGTGGCGATGGCTTCGGTGGTTGACGAGGAGACATGTGCTGCACTTATTATGGATTGCAGTGCTTGTGCTATTGAAGGGGGAAGTGCCACGCCGCCGCCCTCAGCTAATTCTAACTCTATATCCCCTTTTATCTTTACGTCCTCCAATTCCACTATTTCGTATTTCTCCAGTATTTTTGCTATGTCCTCTAAGGTTATTTCCTTTTCCATCGCTCCTTTTATTTCTTTATCGTTCCAGCCGGTGCCCCGTGCATGGCCACCAAAATGGGAATGGTTTGTTCTAAGTAAGTATTGCAAAACCCACCAGTCGTCTTAGTTTTTATCCTTCACACACTTCCTCTCTCAGTCCTTAGTTAGTTCGCCGCCGCCCTCCTATTCCCGCTACTTCCCTCCTTTCTTCTTCACTATTATCTTCCCGATGCTGATGTCCGCATCCTTCAATATTATCTGTATAGGTGTACCGCCTCCCGCTACTGCTCCTGCTCCCGATACCATCATTGGAATAGATGCAAGAGGAACTTGAGCTGCGGTTGGAACACCCTCTTCGACGGAAACTTCTGCTCTTTCTACACCCGTAGCAGGAGGAACTTCTGCTGCTTCCTCTTTCACTGCCCATCCCTCTGTTATCTGCTCACCGTCAACTTCCCTGATAACTCCTTTTACCACTGGATGGTCTACGCGCTGCAAAAATTCCCTGAGTTCTTCTATGTCTTTCACGTCCTTCTCTGTCGCTATCTTGTCCTTCATCTCATCAGAAATCGCATCCACTACTCTTTCCTTTAAATCCGATGCCATCCAGACTACACGCCGCCAGCCACCGTCCAGCTGGATAAATTTAGAACTGTAGAAGTATTGTATGCCTATCCCAAGGAATCCTTGTACCTGCTTCCCACCGCCGACCGAGCCCGCAATGGTCGAGAACGGCAGCCCAATCGGCGTCTCGGAAACTTTCGAGCCACGATGCACCCAGCCTATTCCTTCAACTTCCGGTATGTAAAATCCCGCAACCTCGAAACAGCCGCAACTCGTATGCGGCTTCTCTAAAAACGAATGTATTTTTATTGAATC
>QEXZ01000311.1 GCA_003160755.1 Methanomicrobiales archaeon | reverse complement strand
GTATATAAACTATAGCTTCCTCCTATTTAAGACACAGATTTACACTGATTTACGCAGATTTATTTTAATTTAACAGTGTTAATTCTTATCATCTGTGTTAATCTGCGTTAATCTGTGTCTATAATTTATTTTCTGTTTTCTTGTGAAAATCTGTGTAATCTTGTGGTTACTTTTTGGAATGACTATATATCCTTACCTTAGTATGGGTGCATAACGCTCGTTCGCTTAAATTGCTCGTTACTGAACAAGACCAAAAAATCGCTAATTCCTACGACTTTAGACAACCGTTCAGCCATTTCTTCCACCGATTCGCGGGTGTACCCATGAATCACGGTGAACAAATTATGCTCCCATTTTCCCGGCATGGTTACTCGCTCGTAGCAGTGTGTAATCTCTCTATAAGCGGCAAGCATGTTCCCAACGCGGTCTACATGTTCTTGAGGCACTTTCCACGCCACTACCGCATTTGCCACAATTCCTACTTTTCGCTGGTTGATCGAGATACCAAGCCTTTTGATAACACTACCGCTTATCAACTTCTTTAACCTTGCAATCACCTCATCCTGACTTATCCCTGCTTCTTTTGCGATTCTTTCAAAAGGCTCCTTTACAACTGGTATCCCTTCCTGTGCGGCACGTAAAATAGCTTGGTCGGTCTCATCCTGGTCTTGGTCGTCATCCGTGTTCATTTTCGTGCGTTCCGTTTCTATTTTTGGTATGTCTCCGCCGCTGTCGCCGTGGTCTTCAAAATCCGTAAATTTGAAACGAACGTCAACCTTAAACACACAAGTAGTGGGGAGGTCTAAGACGTCGGAGTCGGGGATTCCGGTTCTTTCCTTTATCTCTTCCACCGTGCTTCTTAAGTCCTTACCACCACTACCACACGTTGTAACGGTGAACCAGAGGTTGTAGTCATGTTCACGCTGATAATTGTGAGTTACACTCATATATTCATTAACGATGCTAACGACATCTTCCATTCTCTCCGCAGGCACGCGCATAGCCATTAAAGTGGATGAGCATGCTTGGATTTTTTGACCGTTGAGAATAGTGCGCAGTTTACGAATAACACCGCCAGAGGAAAGCCGTTGGCTGCGTGATAATACCT
>QEXZ01000310.1 GCA_003160755.1 Methanomicrobiales archaeon | reverse complement strand
TATCTTCGGGCTTAAGCGTTGGCTCGATAAGCCACTCATGCAGGCTTATTACATCCAGTCCAACTCGTTCGTCGCCTCGCTCCTCTGCCAATTTCCTTATTTTCTCCCTATCTGCTCGCAGCAAATAGAATTTTGCACCGTCATACATGATTAATCTGACGTCAAAATCATCGTTACATTCATTGAGCTTTGAATAGATAGCTTCCTTCACATCCCCATACTTACTACTGTTACAACGTTCTACAACAAAATTCTCTTCTATTCTCGTCCATAAATCTTCCATGCGGCATCTTTTCACACATCTGTGCCAGGGCAGCAATAAAACCGCTCTGTCCCCCGTTTCTAAAAGCATCATCAGCGTATACGCTGCCCCGTTGACTTTATCTCTACTCAACTGATAAGAAGCCGAGTAGCGGTGATGTCCATCGAGAATGAGTATTTTTTTGTCGTGCATTAGCGCTTGAATCCGCTCTATAATCGCTTCATCTGAAACTTCCCAGAGCAGGTGGCGAGCACCATTTAATATGACATCCATAATTGGCTTTCTTTGTTCATCTACGTTCAAATCAGGTCTGCGGAAGCCCAAATAATCTTCGAAAATGTGGTTTATGTCATGGTTGGGCATGTTGTATCCCGCAGCAATGGGTGAGAAATTCATTCGGCATTCTTTCATAAGCCTGTATCGCTCCGAGGTGTTCGTCTCAAAAGTCTTTTCATGCCCCGATATGTTCTGCGAATTGAGTTTTTCAGCTTTTACCAGAGCCACCAATCCAAAAGCGAAATATGTCGCTCTTCTCTCTTCCTTCGGGATTTGTTCCATAACGGCTTTCGGCAGTTTGTAGCGGATTCCATAGATGTATAAAGACGGTTTCTCACGTTCAACCAGGATTCCATCGCCCGCTAAACGTTCTAAACACTTCTTTGCATAGTCCACGAATTCTTCTACCCTTTCGCCCTCTTTCCTCGTGGTAAAGTGAATTACATTGTTTTCCCTGCCTGAATATTGCTCGTAAAGGTGTGCATCAATTGTATCGTAAACAGGGCAAACCAGTTCATCTCGGTTTTCCAGTTTCGGGTTCAGTATCGTCGCCTTGAAGGGTTTTATCTCAACCATTTTTTT
>QEXZ01000031.1 GCA_003160755.1 Methanomicrobiales archaeon | reverse complement strand
TGTTCCTTTGGGAACAACGCTCTGATCTACCGAGATTTCGGCAAGACCGCGGTGACCGTGGCGAAAAGGGATGGAACCGCTATGAGAATAGCTTTAAATCCCAATTTTGAGGATTCCCGTGAAAAAGAGTATCCTGAAGCATATAAGCTCTTCGATAAGATTGTTGCCAAGCGCGAAAAGGCAACACCAGAGGAGCATAAAAGATTGATGCAGCTATTTGCAGAAAAGGCAACTGAGGAGTTGGATAGACCGGCGGATGAAATGTTCATAACAAAACGTCTGAAAATTACAGTGCCCAAATACGCACCCATATTTGATTCGGTGAGATGCTCGATTTGTGGAGAGAACATAATGAAAAGCCGAGCTGTAAGCCATAACGGAGAACATTTTTGCATCCCATGCTCCCGCCAGGGATACTATCTAATGGACGGGTATGGTATTTCCGTTCAGGAAGGAGGTGTTAAAGGAAATGAAGAATAAACATAATCATAAACATATCTCAAGTGTAACAATAGTGTCAATTTTAGTGGTCTCTTTATTACTGGGCTCCTCCATCGCCAGCTCAGGTTCTGAAACCGCAAAAGCGGGAGAGGTAATATATACAATTGCTGATTCCACTGGTGATTGGGGCTATCCCTCTCCTCACGGACACTATCCACGTGGTCCTGGATACGTAAGGATGAGCTTCATCTTTGACACTTTGGTATGGAAGGACACACAAGGTTTCGTGCCTGCACTTGCCACAGACTGGGAGTACATCGAAGATGAAAATGCGTATCTTTTCCACCTGCGTAAAGACGTTACCTGGCACGATGGCGAGAAGTTTACGGCTGAAGATGTCGCTTTTACCTTCGATTATGTTAAGGAACACCCCAGTTGGTGGGTGGACCTTAAATCAGTAAAGCAGGTTGAAGTACTTGACGAATATACCGTAAAAATCTACTTGAAGGAGCTGTATGCACCCTTCCTTAACGACGATGCCAGCACATTAGCCATCCTTCCCAAACATATCTGGCAGGATGTCAAAAATCCAAGCGAATTTGTAAACGAAGAAGCGCTGATAGGAACCGGACCATTCAAGCTCGTTGATTACAGCAAAACGCATGGCACCTACCTCTATGTAGCCAACGAAGATTACTATCTGGGAAAGCCAGAGATAGACCGACTAAAATTCGTAAAGGTCAGTGAGGAGATGGCTTCTACGGCATTAATGAGAGGAGAAGTCAACGCTACTGCTATCCCACCGGAAACCGTGGTGGAGGTTAACGGGAAGGGCTTCACGGTAATAAACCAATCCGGGGATTGGAATGCGAAGCTAATGATAAATCACGAAAAAGAGCCCATGTCTTCTAAAGAGTTCAGACATGCCCTCGCCTATGCAATAAACAGGGATGAACTGGTGGAAATCGCACAACGGGGTCATGCAATTCGAGGAAGCCCCGGGCTGCTTTCTCCTAACAGCCCATACTACAATCCCAACATTGTAAAGTATGATTACAATCCACAGCGTGCAAAGGATATTTTGGAAAGCCAGGGATACCAACTGAAAGAGGACGGTTACTATTGGAAAGATGAGGAAATACTTGAACTCGAGCTTATAACGGCTCCGCGTATGGGTTTTGAACGTGTTGCCGAGATAATTGCGCGACAGTTGGGGGAAGCAGGGATAAAAGTCAGCGTCAGAAGCCTTGAATGGAAAACCCTTGATTCCAGGGTCATAAGTCAGCAATTTGATTTGGCTATAAGCGGTCATGGTGGAATCGGTGGCGACCCATCAATTCTGAATAAAGTAATTCTCGGCAAGTTCGGCTACAGTGCGAATTACACCAAAAGTGAGTCCTTGAACCAGTTGCTCGAAGCACATTTGCATGAGATGGACGCGGAAAAGAGGAAGGAGATAGTGCGTGAAATTCAGAAGATATACGCAGAGGAGCTCCCTGCTTTGACGCTTTACTACCCGACGTGGTACTGGGGACATGACGGCAGCGTTGACATTTATTACACCATGGGCGGTATTGCAAGGGGCATTCCCATCCCTCTGAACACGCTGGCTTTTATGGAATACAAAGCAAAGGTAAAGGCTCCCGCACCCACAGCCACGGAAGCACCAATACCGGGATTTGAACCCGCAATTTCGCTATTTGTGCTAATTTCTGTAGCGTATCTGATAAAAAGGCGAAGAAAGCATTGACCACAAAAAATGAAGACGGCAAAAATTAGTACCTATGCAATAGCCTTCCTCATAATACTATCCCTAAATTTTTTACTCCCGAGGATGATGCCGGGCGACCCGCTTACCGCCATCTGTGGCGAAGAAGCCCTTATAGAGATGACGCCGGAGCTAAGAACCGAGCTTATGCATCGCTTTGCTTTGGATGAACCACTCGGGAAACAATTCTTCGTTTATCTAACCGGCATTGTGCGTGGTGATTTTGGATACTCCTACTACTATAACGCTCCGGTATTGGAAGTGGTTCTTGAAGCTCTCCCCTGGACCCTGCTTCTCCTTGGCTCATCGCTCATACTTTCCACTTTACTGAGCATAATTATGGGGATAGAATCAGGCTGGAGACGTGGTAGAAACAGTGATAAATCCTTGCTCACCGCAACCATGATTATGAACGGCTTTCCTAACTTCTTCATCGGCATTGTTCTGCTTCTATTATTTGGCGTTTATCTCGGTTTTCTACCGCTTCAGGGCGCCAAAACCCCTTATTCCGGTCTATCCGGTCTAAATCTTATGCTTGATATAGCAAGGCACCTTGTCTTACCTCTTACCGCGTTGACCTTGTCGCAGATCCCCAGTTCTTATCTCCTGATGAGGAATACGATGATAACCACGCTAAAAGAGCCTTTTGTCCTGACGGCAAAAGCAAAAGGTCTATCCGAGGCGTCAGTAAGGTATAAACACGCGGGTAGAAATGCAATACTCCCGATTGTCACCACGACAGGCGTAAGAGTAGGAATTATCGTTACAGGTGCACTTTTCATCGAAATGATTTTCTCCTATCCCGGTGTGGGACTATTGATATATAACTCGCTGCTCATGCGGGATTATCCGATTTTACAGGGCGCTTTCTTCATTGTAACGGTTTTTGTCATAGTAGCCAACTTTGTCGTTGATTCACTGTATACAAAAATCGATCCGAGAATAGGGATAGATGGAGTAGAACATGCACATTAATTACTGGAAAGAACTGAAAAAGAACTCCTTTGGAAAGATCGGGTTAGCTATGCTCATCTTAGTGCTCATTATCGCGGGGTTGTTTCCTCTCCTTACTCGCTATGACCCGGGTGAGCCAAGCCACTCAGCCCTTAACCCTCCTTCCAGCGAGCATTGGTTGGGGACAAACGATGTAGGACAGGATATTTGGAGTCGTCTCATATATGGGGCGAGAAACTCACTCTTAGTGGCTTTAGGTGTGGGCCTGTTCACAACGCTTATCAGTACTGTTGCCGGCGCATCGGCTGCTTTGGCCGGCGGATTATACGAGCGAATAATGATGAGAATGGTAGATGCCCTCATTGCGATTCCCGCATTCATTGTAATCATTTTGGTCGCAGCCTACGTCCTACCGAATGTTTGGACACTTATCTTTCTCATTTCAATCTTAACATGGCAGGGAGGAGCGAGGATAGTAAGAGCTCAAACACTATCACTTAAGGAAAGAATGCATGTTTACGCTGCAAGAACGTTTGGAGCAAATAAGCGGTATATCTCAACCCGACATATAATACCCGAACTCGGGCCAATTCTGGTCGCGATATTTATCCATAGTGCAACGAGGGGGGTATTCATGGAAGCGGGATTGGCGTTCCTCGGCATAGCTGACATCTCAACGGTGAGTTGGGGGCTGATGATGCATTATGCACTCAAATTTTACTACCTTGAGGTTTGGAAGTGGTGGCTACTTCCGACTGGACTTGCTCTTTCAGTTACGATAATGGCTTTCGTTTTCATTGGACATGCGTTTGAAACGGCAATGGACCCACGGCTAAGGGTGATGGAGGGGGAGGATTGGCAATGTTAGAAATAAAAGGTCTGGAAGTAAACTATGGCAAAAGAAGGATATTGCACGGGATAGATCTCACTTTGAAAAGGGGCGAATCCCTATCAATCGTGGGTGAATCGGGCGGTGGTAAAACCACGCTTGGGCTTAGCATCATGGGACTCGTTGAGGGTACAGTCAGGGGTGAGATTTTGTTTGACGGAAAGAATTTGGCGTTACTGCCGGAGAAAGAGCTGAGAAAGATAAGGTGGAA
This sequence comes from Methanomicrobiales archaeon, assembly GCA_003160755.1. GTDB lineage: Archaea > Halobacteriota > Syntropharchaeia > Alkanophagales > Methanospirareceae > QEXZ01. The sequence goes on along the minus strand of QEXZ01000031.1, from coordinate 9,201 downwards.
CCGAATTGCAATGGTCTTCCAGAATGTAGAAAATGCCTTAAATCCGCTATACACTGCGCGAGAACAGGTATCAGAGCCAATTGTGGCACATAAAATAGGAAATAGGGATGAAGCGAAGAAACGAGCTGAAGAACTATTGAATATGGTTAATCTTCGGGAGGAACGTTTTTATGCCTATCCACATCAGTTGAGCGGCGGGGAGAAGCAGCGGGTGTTGATAGCAATGGCACTGGCAAATGACCCCGATTTGATTATTCTGGATGAGCCAACAACAGCTTTAGACGCCCTTACCAAAGCAGAAATAATTAGCCTGATTCGTAACGTGTGCAATAAGCGGGAGCTGACAATACTTCTATTAACTCATGACCTATCGGCAGCCTCCATGCTCTCGGATACAATGGCAGTGCTGTATGCTGGTAGGATATTAGAATTTGGTTCTACATCAGCTCTTCTCTCTAACCCAAGACATCCCTACACGAGAGGGCTGCTTCGATGCTATCCCAGCATGACAACAACGAAGGACCTGCAAGGGATAAGAGGCAGAATGGAGTTCTTTGATAACGGCTGCCCTTTTTACCCCCGCTGCACGCAATCAGTTGGAATCTGTCGAGAAGAGACGCCGCGGTTAGAAGAAAATGACGGTCGGTTCATTGCCTGCCATAGAGGAGGAATCATACCGCTCTTAGTGGTGAGAAACATGAGTAAGTCCTTCAATTCCTCGAAGGCAGTTGATTCCATTGACCTAACACTGTACGAAGGAGAAACCTTAGCTTTAGTAGGAGAAACGGGCTCAGGGAAGACAACAACAGCTAAGATAATCATTGGACTTTTTGAAGCTACAGAAGGACAAATATTCCTCGAAGGCAAACGAATTCTCGACCACGGCAGGGACAAAAACTTCTATCGAACGGTTCAAATGGTCTTCCAGAATCCAATGGAATCCTTAAGTCATCGCCTTTCCGTTCTGGAATCGGTAAGAGAGCCTTTAGACATACAAAAACTGGGTGATAGAGCGCAGCGTGAAAATAGGGTGCGACGAATTCTGGGGGAGGTCGAGTTGCCTTCCACACCGACTTTTCTGAATAAATATCCGCATCAGCTAAGTCAGGGAGAAACGCAAAGAGTTGCCATTGCAAGGGCGCTCATACTGAATCCGAAGCTGCTCATTGCCGATGAACCCACCTCTGCTCTGGATGCCAGCACGCAGGCAAAGGTCGTGAAGCTCCTGCTTAATCTGCAGGAAAAGAGGGGCATAAGCATGCTTTTCATCACGCACAACCTTGCTCTGGCAAGGAAGATAAGCGACAGGCTCGCGGTGATGTTGAGGGGAAATATTGTCGAGGAAGGTCCATCAAACGAGATAGTAAGTAACCCTCTGCATCCATACACGGAAGATTTGCTGAAAGCAGCTCCCACACTGAGCTCAAATGTTCCCGTAGTGCATGCATCTGTGCCCGAAGTCATAAGTAAGAAAAATGAAGGGACGGGAACAGGGTGTCACTATGCAAGTAGGTGCATAAAGGGAACAGAAGTCTGTTTTAACGAAAAACCTCGATTGAGAATTTGTAGTTCTCACAAGGTTGCGTGTCTGAATCTAAATTTAAAAACGGAAAATGAAGAATAGCATAAAGGGAATATAGTTAATGGTCGCTTTTTGGGGAGTTAATTATAGCTTACCACGGGTCATCTTGCCTTCCCATCTTAAACCCAACGTAATTTGTAAGCAGATGCAGTAGCGGGGTAATAATAACGACGGCAATGATTATGTTCAATGAGAAACTTTCAATGAACCAATCCCGGGCAAACAAGAACAAGAGCAGCCAGGCACCCGCCACGAAATCCAGTTGGTCTACCAGAGGCAGCGGAGCACCTCGCTTCAGTCCTGCTCTCCTTTTTATGAAACTCCCAAGCATGTCCCCAAACAGTGCACCTGCCGATAAGCAAGCTAAAACGACTAAAAAGGATGGAAAAAGTCCAAAAGAGTGTAAAAACAGTTGCTGAAAGATGCCGAAGATAAAACCGCAAGAAATACCCTTTACGGTGCCTTCGTATGTCTTTCCATCGCCAAGCAATCGTGTTTTACCACATGAAATACCCCCGTCTATGGGTGTTTTACCGCCAAAAAATGCCGCACTCACATTTGCTATGTATGCGGGCAGCATCAGCCATATTGCAACCACGACGGTCTCTGCGATAGGATTCATGATACGTTACGTTACTGTTAAAGTAAAGCGTCGAATAACTTTATTTTTTGTACTCGAACCCGGTTAATTCGTCATATTCGGATAATATAACACCATTAAAAATGGTGTGCCTCACGGACCCCGGGAATTCATAGCCCTCAAATGGTGACCACCCGCATCTTGTATATAATCGTTCGCCGCGGATTTTTACGCTCTTGTGCAGATCTAAAACGGTCAAATTCGCACGTTTTCCTACTTCTATACGCCCTCGGTCATTTAATCCTAAGAACGCCGCGGGATTATACGCGCATAGTCTCGATATAAGCTCTGGGCGGACGTCACAACGGTCAATCAGCCAGGACACGAAATTACCGTAGGTGTCTAAATTGGGAACGCCAGCAGGGGCTACCGAAAAATCAAGTGATTTCTCCTCCTGCGTATGCGGTGCATGGTCAGTCGCCAGAAAATCTATCTCGCCTCTTCTGAATGCATCCAGCAGCCGCTGCCTATTTTCTTCGGTTCTTAAAGGCGGGTTCATTTTTAAAAATGCCTGTTTAGCCTGTACGTCCTCCTTATTAAAAAACAAATGATGTGGTGTGACTTCACAGTGAACATTTTTGTACGGTTTTATCATACTTAGCGTCTCGTAAACAGAAACGTGAGCAATACTGATTTTCACTTTTATTTTCGCTCTGTCGTATCCCCCAGAAGCGGAACTTGAAACGGTGGATAAAACCCTATTCACCGCCGCTAATTCCGCTTCCTCAGGTCTTAGCTCGGAATAGTTACGACTACCTTCTTCCACCTTTGCTTTTGCCTTTGCCTTTGCTTTTACTTCTAATTCCTCTTTCTTCTTCTCTATAATCCTCTGGTCTTCGCAATGAATTACAACGGGTTTAGAAGTCGCCTGTATCGCTTTAATTGCTTCTGGCAGCATCTCATCCCGGATATACAATCCCCCTGTGGTCTCGCAGAGGTATATCTTGTAACCTACTACTTCTTTCTGCATATCAGCAATCGCACTTAGGTTGGATTTGGATTCGGTTACACCACCGTAGAAAAATACATCAATCAAGCCTTTTGACGTTGAGCGTGCGAGTTCGCACTTTTTCCTTATTCGGTCGGCATTTATGCCAGGCAGAGGTGTGTTCGGCATGTCCACAACGGTAGTTATACCCCCATGAACCGCAGCAGCAGAGCCCGTCCCGAAATCTTCCTTGTAGTCCCATTTATGGCTGCTATCCTCCCTTAAATGAGCGTGCATATCAATAAACCCGGGAAAAATCAAACATCCACGAGCCCCTACTGTTTTCTCTGCTTGTAAACCCTGCTTTTTTATCTCTGTGATATATCCATCGTCAATGCCTATCTGAGCCTCGTAGACACCTTCGGGATTTACAACTTTACCTTCAACGACCAAATCATGGAGCATATCTTTTAGTTTATGCAAATACCTTTTAAGAAGGCTTTACCAAAGAAATAATAAACTTTATATATTATCTATGAATAAATAAGGGAGTATAAAGATAGGGCAAAGGGAGTCCGGGACATGTTTCCAAATAAAAAAGTGCAAAGTTTGGTGGGGAGAATGGTGCATGTGGAGATGAAAGGTGAGCGGAGCGTGCTGGAGGGTGTGTTGACATCGGTGGACGATTACTTGAATTTGCACCTGAGTGGAGCAAACGAGATGGAGAATGGAGAAAGGCGTAGATTGCTTGGTTCTGTGGTGGTCCGTGGCAATAATGTCGTGCTTATACACCCAATGAACGAGTAGAGTAGAATGAACGGGAAAAAGGCAACAGGGAAGGAGAAGGGGAAGACGAAGAGGAAAAGGGAGAAAATAGGCATTATCGGTGTGGGTAACATAGGGGCATCCATTCTTCGCGGACTGTTGACTGCCGAGCCCACGAGTAAGATATTTATAACTGATGCGGAGAATGAGAAACGCCGATTTTTTGAAGCTGACCTGGGGACAGATTCAAGAGTTGTGGTATGCGAGACTAACGAGGAGGTAGCGAAGAACGCAGAAGTGACGATATTAGCAGTTAAGCCAAACGATGTGTCGGTAGCAGTAAAAGAGATTGCACCTTTTATGAACGAAGACAAGATTTTGATTTCAGTAGCCGCTGGCGTGCCAACCGCTGCGATAGAGGAATATCTCGGAGAAGCCAAAGCCAGAGGCATGAAGGTGATTCGGGTGATGCCGAATATAGGGGCACGTGTACGAGAGGCGGTGTGTGCAATATGTAAAGGGAAATATGCGGATGAAGCGGATGAAGAAATAGCAAAGGAGATTTTAAGTGCTATTGGTACTGTTCACTCGGTGAATGAGGGGGACATGGACGTTATTACAGGGCTAAGCGGCAGTGGCATCGCTTTCGTTGCTGCGGTGATAGATGCGATGGCAGATGGCGGTGTGTATGAAGGACTGCCGCGTGAATTATCATTGACGATTGCTGCTCAGACGGCGATTGGAGCAGCGAAAATGATTCTTGAGGGCAACCAACCATCTGAAATCGTTACAATGACCGCTTCTCCTGGTGGGACAACAATAAGGGGAATATATACAATGGAATCAAGAGACGTAAAAGCAGCGATGATGGAAGCAGTAATAGAAGCTACCCGACGTGCAACGGAAATATCCAAGCAAGGTTCAACAAGAAAACAAATTGTTGACACAGATTAACGCAGATTAACACAGACAGACAATAACAATCAACAATATTTAACATAACTAAATGCAAAATGAAGAAAGATTTGATTGCTCGGGTGATGGAAACATTGCAGGAAGCGGGTTTTATCGTATCGAGCAGATGTGAAGCCCGAGGTTTTGATTTAGCAGCGAGGCGAGAGGAAATAACCCTGTTAGCAAAGATATTGCATAACATAGATGGCATTAACGAGGACGTAGCAAGAAGTATAAAACGTGCTGCATTTTGCTTGCTTGCCTCTCCCGTTGTAATAGGCGAGAAAAGAGGTACTTCATTTTTAGAGGATGACGTTGTATATCACCGATACGGCATTCCTGCTCTAAACGCTCATACGCTATACGATTATTTTGTCGAAGGCGTGTCCCCCTACGTCTATTCTGCCACGGGTGGCTTGTATGTTAATATAGACGGAGAAGAGATGAAGTGGGCAAGAGAGCGGAAGGAACTTTCCTTAGGCGACGTTGCCGCGGAATTAGGTGTTTCAAGGAGGAGTGTCAGCAAATATGAGGAAGGCGGGACGAGTACGACAATAGACATTGCACTAAAACTGGAGGAAATATTAGATACGAAATTAATAGAAATTCTGGAGTTTTTAAAATCCGAATTTGAAAACCATTTGCCACGGCAGGCGCAGGATATCCCGGGAGCGCGAGTAGAAGAAGTGGCTTCGGGTTTAGAGAAGGATATTTTAGGTGTAATGGAAGAGATAGGATTTGAGATATTCAGAACTGCGTATGCACCTTTTAATGCCGTTTCGCTTCCACAATCGCAACGGGTGAGTAGAGAGGAAAGCGAAAGGATGAAAATTCTCACGGGTATAAGCAAATACACCGGGCGAATGATAAAAAGAGCGAGAATAATAAGCAGTTTGTCGCGGGTTACGCGAACGAAATCGGTGCTCGTGGTGAATGGTAACGTCAAACGAGTGCAAGTAGATAATACGGTTTTGATAAGGAAAGAGGAGTTGAAAAAGATACGAGACCCTGAAGAGTTCACCTGTATGATGGAGGAGCGGGAAAAAGGGTAAGAAAAACACAGGAAAAAAAATTATAGACACAGATTAACACCGATAAAAAGAGCAATGTCGTTAGACCGGTCCAACAAAAGAAAGAAAAAATCTGTGTAAATCAGTGTAAATCAGTGTCTCAAATAGAAGGAGGTTATATTTTATATACAAAAAAATGGATAAAATAGCGGTGATTCTGGGCTCGGAGAGCGATAGGGCGATAGCGGACAAAGTGGTAAAGGTGCTGGATGAACATAAGATTTCTTATGACGTGAAGGTGATTTCTGCACACAGGAATCCCGATGAGCTGGATAGATATTTAAAAGAAAGCGAAGAAGAGGTGGAAGTGATAATAGCAATTGCAGGGTTATCGGCGGCATTGCCGGGGGTAATAGCGTCAAAAACGAAAAAGCCCGTGATTGGTGTTCCCGTGAGTGGGAAGTTGTTCGGCATGGATGCTCTGCTTTCCATGGTGCAGATGCCACCGGGTGTTCCTGTAGCGGTAGTAGGCATAGACAGCGGCGAAAATGCTGCTTTGCTTGCTTTACGAATTTTAGAACTTACAATGAAATGCGGATAGCGATATTGGAGCATGATAAGTGCCAACCGAGGAAATGCGAGTATGAATGCATAAAATACTGCCCAATGGTACGCACAGGAGTGGAAACGATAGTTGTGGGTGAACATGGCAAGCCAGTAATATCAGAGGATTTATGCGAGGGCTGTGGAATATGCATAAAAAAATGCCCCTTCAATGCTATTTCCATAATCGGGTTGCCAGAGGAGTTGAAAGGTAAGGAGACGCACAGATATGGTGAAAACGGGTTCGTCCTTTATGGAATGCCGATTCCAAAGGCGGGTAAGATAACGGGAACGATAGGAGAGAACGGGATAGGAAAGAGCACGGCAATAAAAATATTATCGGGATTGCAGGTTCCAAACCTTGGCAAAGTAAACTTTGAGGCAGAAGAAGAAAAAGAAGAAAAGCCGAGTTGGGATAAGATAAAAAAGCGGTATGCGGGGTCGGAGTTGCAGAATTACTTCGATAAGCTGGCGAAAGGGAATATTAAGGTGGCTTATAAGCCGCAGTATATAGATACAATTCCTGAATACTTTGATGGTAAAGTTCAGGAGTTGCTGGATATTACCGACGAACGTGGAGTAGCGAAACGGCTTGTGAAGGATTTTGAACTCGAAGAAGCGCGGGGGAGGAACATAAAGGAGCTGAGCGGCGGCGAATTGCAGCGGGTTGCCGTCATAGCAACAATGATAAAAGATGCAGATTTCTACTTCTTTGACGAAATAACACCCTATCTGGACATTTATCAGAGAGCGAGAGTAGCGAGAGGAATGAAAGAAGTTTTGAAAGATAAGGCAGTAGTTGTGGTGGAACACGACCTCGCTATCCTCGACATGCTTGCGGATTATGTGCATCTCATCTATGGTGAACCCGGCAAGTATGGTGTTGTAACAATGCCAAAGAGCACGAACCGAGGGATAAACGAATATTTAAGTGGTTTCTTGCATGCAGAAAACGTGCGAATACGAGATAAGCCAATAGAATTCGATGTGCATCCACCGAGGGGGCAACAAGAGGTAAGGCATGTTTTCGTCGAATATGACGGGTTTGAGAAGAGATACGGTGACGATGGTTTTGTATTGAATGCGAAGCCGGGCAGTATAGGGAAAGGGGAAGTATTGGGCATAGTAGGAAGGAACGCCATTGGTAAAAGCACGTTTGTGAGCGTATTAGCAGGTGAAACAGAACCAGAGCCGACAGCGGGAAAAGAAGCCGCACAATCATTTGATATTAACGTCTCTTACAAGCCGCAATATATAAAGTCTTTACAGAGTGGCGAGCAGGATATACGAGTGAAGGATTTTATTCGTTCGGTAAAAGGGGAATTAAGCGAAGCGGACATCATTGACGTGATAGACCCATTGGGGATTTCGGACTTAGAGGAAAAGAACCTGAAAGAACTCAGTGGCGGTGAATTGCAAAATGTTGCAATAGCTGCGTGTCTTTGTCAGGATGCATCATTGTATATGCTGGACGAGCCGTCAGCGCATCTCGATGTGGAGCAGAAGGCACGGTTGATAAAAACGTTAAGGCGGTATATGGAGCGACGAGGTGCATCGGGCTTGATTGTAGACCATGACATATATTTGATAGATTTGTTAAGCGATAGGTTAATGGTTTTCGACGGTGAGCCGGGCGTACGAGGAGAGATAAAAGGGTGTTTCGGGATGCAAGAAGGAATGAATTTATTTTTGCACGATTTGGGTTTAACGTTCAGGCGTGATGAAAGCACGCGTCGACCACGGATAAATAAGATAGGGTCGGCAAAAGACAGGGAACAGAAGAAGAAGGGGCGGTATTATTATCTGTGAGTGGTGTTCTTGTTTACCGCGGAGCCCGCAGAGAACACAGAGGGACAGTATAGGTGTGAGGTTTTAGGTTTTAGGGCTACTCACAACTCACACCTTCAATGTCATCTTAGCGCTCTCCGCGTGCTCTGCGGTAAAATTCAAGGATATAGAGATTTCACTAGAAAATTCGACAGTGCCAATAATATAATAAATACTCAAAAGCCTCTTATTGAACTATGCTCACAGACCTGAAAAGCACGGACGTCAAGGAACTTTCAGAGGTTTATGATTCCGAAAACCGGGATTCGTTTATCAGCCTTTATCTGGATATGGATGGCCTGGACAATAAATTCGTTGTAAGAAGAAAAACCACCTGCAAATCCGTTTTGAAAGAAGATAAGGAATTGTCAGATAATTTTGATAAGACAATGCAAATAATAGAGGAACATTTGAATAAAGGCGGCAGAGAAAAAGGGCAGCAAGGACTTGCTATGTTTGCATCAAATATTCATGACTTTTTTAGAGTATACAAATTAGCGATGCCCGTTGAAAACCTGCTAGTTGTGGACACGTCACCATATATCAGACCTCTTGCAAGATTGGTGGATGAATATGAAGCATTCGGTCTTGTTCTTCTGGATAGCCAGAGAGCAAAAATATATGTCGTTTCATCAGGCAAAGTTGGGTACAAGAAGAAAAAAGCAAAAGATATTATAAACAAGCATAAAAAAGGTGGGATGTCTCAGGCACGTTTTCAGAGACTAAGAAAGGGTGCGATTAATCATTTCCTCAAGGATGTCGTAGAGGACATGGAAAAATTGTTTTTGAATGAGGACATAGTAAAAATTGTTATTGCAGGTTCCGGTAATGCGAAAATAATGTTCAAAAATATTCTGCCACCTCATATCAAGTCCAAGATTGTAGATGTAAT
>QEXZ01000309.1 GCA_003160755.1 Methanomicrobiales archaeon | reverse complement strand
GCGGCTGATACGAGGTAGTAAACGATACATATTGCAGAAATTCGTGCCTGTAAAGGTATTGGACTCGAAATTTCTCGATGAAGATGAAGTGGTTTACACGGATGACGAGTTAGAATATTTGAGGGATGCGGTGAAAAGTAAAAATTATGTTGCCGAATGCGAAGTGCGGTGAAGTAAAAGTTAACGGTTAACCACAAGATTACACATCGTGGGCTCTGCCCACGTCCCGCAAACCCTGAAAGGGTTTATTTCACAAGAAAACAGAAAATAAATTATGGACACAGATTAACGCTTGTGGGCTCTGCCCACATTCCCGCAAGCCCTGAAAGGGCTTAATTAACACAAACCTTTCTTTCAGAAAGAAAGCTTTACCAAAGAAATTTGTTTTTCTTTTAGCACAGGTTTTCTTTTTCCGCGAAGCATTTTTGATCAAACTTTTTCTAAAAGTTTGAAAAAGAAAAAGTGTTGCGTAAATCAGTGTAAATCTGTGTCTTAAATAGAAAGAAGCGATACTTTATATACAATAAAAAATCCGCTTGACCCCCGCCGGAAGAGAAAATCCCTCAAATTATAACGCCCTCTTTTATCGCATGACGAACAATACTTATCTCCTTCCGCTTCTCTCCAAATTCTTCTGGCGTATAGCATAAAAAATCTACGGGATAATCCATCATCCAATCTAAATATAGCGCAACAGGTCTTTTAAGCGGGCTTTTATCCTTAAACTCATCACCCGCTACGATTAAATCAACATCGCTATTCTCATCCGCCTCTCCACTCACCTGAGAACCAAATAATATCATCTCTTTTATGTCATATTTTTGACATATCTTCTCTTTAAACACTTTTAATGCTTTTACGAGTTTAGATTCTTCTTCACCCATTCCAGTACCTCCTTTGCATAGTGGGCAACTGTTCACCACAGAGAGCGCCGAGACCGCGGAGATTTTTAATAAATTAGATTGCTCTGTCTTCTCTGCGTGCTTTGCGGTGAGCAACAAGTACAAAAATTTTAATCATCCCCACTCCCCTTTCCCCTCTTCAATGTTCTTCATGCTTCTTACCCGAAATTTATCGAGTTCAATCTCTTTTCCTTCCCGGAAGACATTCTCTATAAACTTATTGCCTTCCTCTATCATCCC
>QEXZ01000308.1 GCA_003160755.1 Methanomicrobiales archaeon | reverse complement strand
ACCACGAGATTTCACGAGATTAACACAAGAAGATAATACTACACAGAATATATTGGTTAGATTTGCATTTTAGGTTTTACATCCTCATAATATTTTCTCGTTGTATATAAAGTATAGCTTCCTTCTATTTAAGACACAGATTTACACTGATTTACGCAGATTTATTTTAGTTTAACCGTGTTTGTTGATTCTTATCATCTGTGTTAATTAAGCCCTTTCAGGGCTTGCGGGAAGTGTGCCTCGTAGCTTAATCAGCAAGAGGGTTAAAATCCCTCCTGTGCTGTTTACCCGTATCGGTGCAGAAGCCAACAGTGGCAGGGTGTTCCTCGTGAGGGGAAATCTGAAGAGCCTGAGGCGGTCTTCAGCCCGAAGCGAAAGCGAACCAGAGGTGGGATATGCTAACAACGACCCTCCTTCCTACGGGGGAAGTTCGATGCCTCTATGGGGGTGGACATATCGTATGTAAATGCGGACTCCATAAACGGGATATTACCATAGGGGGTTAGCATGTCTGCTTAGGGTCAGGATGAAGATGAAAGGGTGGTTAGGTGACCGAGGGAGGTCTCGTATCGTCCTCAATAGAGGTAAGGAAGGTATAACCACCCGGATGGGAAAGCCGGAATGATGCGATGCGAGAAGTCGGATGGACTCATAGTAGCGATGATGTCGGTGCCTGTGAATGCTGGTAACAGCTGGGAGGATAAAACACCGATTATGCGAAGGAGTCCTGCTTTGGCGAAATCGAGCAACGGGTGATGTAGTTGTTCGGTTCAAGTAAGTGATTGGCGGAAGTAGATTCGTGAGAAAGATGCTGCGCCGATTACCGAAATGGATTGAGTAATGAAATAGCCTGTTGAAGTGATTGGTGAGAAGAGAGGTTGTTCTCACTCCCTGCAATGGGGCAACGCCAGAAGAGAGCCGTATACGGGAAATCCGTACGTGCGGTTCGAGGAGGGGACGGAGGTCGAAAGACCTCCTCCTACTCTACTGTGGGCAGAGCCCACAAGCGTTAATCTGTGTCAATAATTTATTTTCTGTTTTCTTGTGAAAATCTGCGTAATCTTGTGGTTAGCTAAACACGTACAATTTTTTATCCGATAACCAAATCCTTATCAATAGCTTCTTTAAACAGAGTCGCGAAAT
>QEXZ01000307.1 GCA_003160755.1 Methanomicrobiales archaeon | reverse complement strand
GAGATTAACACAAGAAGAGGGTACTATGCAGAAGATATTGGTTAGATTTACATTTTATGTTTTACACCTTCATATTTTCTCGTGAAAATCTGTGTAATCTTGTGGTTAGCTAAACACGTACATTTATTTTAGATTATCTGTTTTTATCTCTATGTTTAAATAGATAACAGGTGATAGAAAATAATATGGAACAAATAGTAATAGATGAGGGGGTTTGCAGAGGGAAGCCCGTGATAAAAGGGACGAGGATAACAGTTGAGTTTATCCTTGAACTCCTGGCGAACAACTGGAACTCCGAGGAAATCATCGAAAACTACCCGCAACTAAAGGAAGATGATGTCTTAGCGGCGTTACAGTATGCAACTTCTATCCTGAAGGAAGAAAACATTTACATCTTGCCAAAAAAAGATGAAGTTCTTAGCGGATGAGAACATACCTCTGAGAGCCGTGGAGAAACTCAGAGAGTCTGGTGTTGAAATCACTGCAATCGTCGAGGAATCTCCATGATTGCCAGATGTGGATGTTCTGAGACTTTCAGCGGAAAGAAATGTTGTGCTCATTACCTTTGACAAGGATTTTGGTACTTTGGTGTTCAAAAGACAAGAGGAATCTTTTGGCGTTATATTGCTTAGATTCCCTCCGAAGTCCCCTGAGTTTGTATTTGATATGTTAAAAATACTCTTCAATTCAGGAATCGATTTCGAGAGGAAGTTCATTGTGATGAGGGAGAATAAAGTAAGAGTTATTTCCCTGTTTTGATTGTATATAAAGTATAGCTTATTTCTATTTAAGACACTGATTTACACTGATTTACGCAGATTTAGTTTTGTTTAACCGTGTTGATTCTTATCATCTGTCTGTGTTGATTACGCCCTTACAGGGCTTGCGGAGTTGTGGGACTCTGCCCCACAAAGGTAAAAAAGTTGTCTTTTGTGCAAAAAAAAGGGAAAAAGTATAAATACACAAAGGGTAATAGAAAAACAAAGGTGAAGATAAAATGAAGAGGATGAGAATAGTAATAAAAGGAAGAAAGGTTGTTCAGGATATAGGATTTCGGTTATTTTTATATGAACATGCTGAAGAGATGGACATTACCGAATTCCGGGCACGGAACATAGAAGAAGGTGTAGAGGTCCTCGTCGGTGGCGAAGAGAT
>QEXZ01000306.1 GCA_003160755.1 Methanomicrobiales archaeon | reverse complement strand
TATACTCAGCACCGCCAAAAATTGCGCTTTTTACCAGCAGAGCCGTAGTACATATTTATATACAGTCAGGCACCTTTTAGTTTGAGATACGAACTTCAAGAGGTGACACAGATGATTAAGATAGAATTCACGGAAGGAGAGATGCAGGCATTGAATTACGAGCGATATAATCACCCTCATCCCCGAGTTCAGCGTAGAATGGAAGCCCTTTGGCTGAAGAGCCAGGGACTGAGCCATAACGAGATATGCCGTCTGACAGGAATCTCGGCAAATACATTGCGCGGATACCTGCGGGAATATCAGCAAGGCGGCATCGAGGCGTTGAAGCAGATACATTTTTACCAATCGCAAAGTGAATTGCGTCAGCATACAACGACGATTGAGGAATACTTCCACGAGCACCCTCCCTCCAGCGTTAAAGAAGCGATGGCTAAGATAGAAGAGCAGACAGGGATTAAACGCAGCGAAAACAGGGTTAGGGCGTTCCTCAAGTCTATTGGGATGGCTCCTCGCAAAGTGGGCACGATTCCCGCCAAAGCAGACCCTGAGGAGCAGGAGAGCTTCGTAAAAGAAGAGCTGGAACCGCGTCTCGAAGAAGCCAAGACGGGTCAAAGAGTCGTCTTTTTTGTGGATGCTGCACATTTCGTGCTGGCGCCTTTTCTTGGGATACTGTGGTCTTTTACCAGGTTGTTCATCAAAGCACCTTCTGGCAGAAAGCGATTCAACGTTCTGGGAGCGTTAAACGCTGTGACTCACGAATTAATCATCGTCACCAACGATACGTACATCAATGCGCAGAGTTTTTGCGATTTATTATGGTGCATTTCACGTCTCGACCTCGGAGTCCCTATCACCCTCGTTTTGGATAACGTCAGATATCAGAAGTGTAAACTTGTTTGGGAGTTGGCGGAATCGCTCGATATCGAATTGCTGTATCTCCCTCCTTATTCGCCCAATTTGAACCTTATCGAGCGTCTCTGGAAATTCGTTAAGAAAAAGTGCCTCTATTCGAAATATTATTCCGAGTTTAAAGACTTCAAAAAAGCCATCTCCAACTGCCTGAACCAGACGGATACCACGTACAAACAAGAACTGGACTCTTTACTCACACTACGTTTTCAGAGCTTTGAAAAAGCTCAATCTGTGGCGGTGTGAAGTATAAC
>QEXZ01000305.1 GCA_003160755.1 Methanomicrobiales archaeon | reverse complement strand
ATTCATAAATCAATACGTGATACGAATATTTATATTGCTAACAATTTATATACTTCAGAAATGGGGAAGGTGAGAAAAAATGACTGAAGAGCCAAATGAGGTTATAAAAAGTATGTGGGAAGAGCTTCGGAAGACGATTACGGTCGAAAACGCAATTGGCAAGCCCATAGAGATAGAGGATAAGACCCTGGTTCCCATCTTTGAGACTGGCTTCGGCGCTGGTGGAGGCGGAGGCAAGGGAAAAGAGAAAGAGGGACAAGGATATGGTGCCGGAGGCGGCGGTGGAATAAAGCCAGTAGCTCTCGTAGCGGTATTCAAGGGCATACCGGGACCTGAGGGGTTGAAGGTGCTTTCGTTGAAACCGTCTGGCGCAATAGAGAAGATCGTCGGTGAAGCCTTACCGATGGTGATGGAAAAGATTGGAGAGATGAAAGAGGGTAAAGAAAGCAAAAAAGCCGAAGAAAAAAAATGATACTTGTAGAACGTCTATATGGAGAGCTTTTTGAGAAGCTCTCCTCTTAGTTTATTTTGGGTGAAAAATGCAATGCGGTTTCGCCTAAATTTTAAACACGTAAAAATAGAATGGACATAATACTGATTTTATTGATTGTTTTAGCGATCATAGTGGTCTTAATAGCTGCTACGCTTCTAATACCTGTTAACATCTCGCTTAGGCTCTTTAAGGACGGACCTTTGGCACAAGTACGGATGTCCTTTGGATTCTTACTGGGCATTGTTTCGGGACGCATGGACTTTAACCATGAGAAGAGGGAATTTCGATTACGAGTCTTAGGCGTCACCCTTCTCAGGAGAGACATTGAAGAGAGAAAGGAGGAAAAGAAGCCCACTGATTGGAAGAAAATCGTAGGGAACGCAAATAAACTCTATGCTGCTGGGAAGGACTTGGCTGGAGCGCTCACCAAAAACATATCCATTAAGAGATTAGGAGGCAGGATGAAGGTGGGGCTATCTGACCCATGCCAGACCGGCATGCTGATTGGTTTTCTATACGCAGGCAGTGGTATAGCGAAGGCCTTCCTGCCTGAAACCAGCCTCGAAATTGAACCCGCATTTGATAAGGAGCAGATGGACGCGGATATAGAAATAGGGCTTAGCCTACCTCTATTCAAGACTGTTATCCCCCTTATCCGTTTCTTCCGTAGGA
>QEXZ01000304.1 GCA_003160755.1 Methanomicrobiales archaeon | reverse complement strand
ATTAACACAGATGATAAAAATCAACAGTGTTAAACTAAAATAAATCTGCGTAAATCAGTGTAAATCTGTGTCTTAAATAGAAGGAAGATAAAATGAAAAGATATAAAATCGCGGTAATCCAGGGCGATGGTATAGGAGCAGAGATAATAAGCGAAGGTAAAAAGGTGCTTGAAGCGGTTTCCGACCTCGATGGGGGGTTTGAACTCGACTGGACAGAATATCCGCACGGTGCAGAGCATTACTTGAGAACAGGGGAGTTAATCGGTGAGGATACGCTAAAAGAGCTGGAACGGAGTGATGCAATATATTTCGGGAGCATAGGCGACCCGCGAATAGAGCCGGGCGTTTTAGAACAAGGGATTTTGCTTACTATGCGGTTCTATTTTGACCAGTACGTGAATCTGAGACCGGTGAAACTGCTGGAAGGTGTCGACACGCCGCTGGCTGGCAAGGGTCCAGAAGACATAGATTTCAGTGTTGTAAGGGAGAACACCGAGGATTTCTATGTCGGTATTGGCGGCAGGATGAAAAGAGAAGGAAGAGGAAAAAGTAAAAAAAGAGAGGAGCTGGAAATCGTAAGGAAACTTTATAATATTAAGTTCGGGCTGGACATCGAGTCCGATGCAGACGAACTCGCATATCAAATCGGTGTCGTGACGAGAGAGGGCTGCGAGCGAGTGATAAAGTTCGCATTTGAGCTTGCGAAGGAGAAAGGCAAGAAAAAGGTGACGAGTGTGGACAAGGCGAACGTGCTAACGCATGCCTACGGGTTCTGGAGGGAGATATTCAACGACGTTGCACGGGACTATCCGGATATAGATACCGAGTTTAATTTCGTGGATGCGATATGCATGTGGCTCGTTAAGAATCCCGAATGGTACCAGGTCGTGGTTACGCCAAACATGTTTGGCGACATTATTACCGACCTCGGTGCAATGATTCAAGGCGGTCTGGGGCTCGCACCGGGAGCGAACATAAATCCTGATGGCGTTTCCATGTTCGAGCCGATTCACGGCTCTGCACCGAAATACAAAGGTAAAGGCGTTTCAAACCCGATAGCCACGATTTGGGCGGGTGCAATGCTTCTGGAGAATATTGGTGAGAAAAGCGCATCACAAAAAGTGTTAAACGCGATTGAAACGGTCTTGAGGAAGGGAAAGGTGAGAACGTACGACC
>QEXZ01000303.1 GCA_003160755.1 Methanomicrobiales archaeon | reverse complement strand
GAGAAAATAGTGAAACGCGAGGGGCCGAGGCCGTATAAATGGGTGGTGACGGGAAAAGGCCAGAGGAGTCTTGACGAACTTGATTTGGAATTAGGGGTGACAAAAATGGAAGAGGAATTATTAATGATTCCGGGACCGGTGCCGGTATTGCCACGCATTCGTGAAGCGATGTCAAAGCCAATGATATTCCACCGGGGAGACGAATTTGGAGCGATGCACGAGGAGATAGTGGAAACGCTAAAGGACATATATCAGACGAGGAACGACCTCTTTGTGCTGAGCGGGTCGGGAACGTGCGCAATGGAAGCTGCGATAGGCAATCTTATCGGCAATGAAACAAAATTGGTGTGCATAACCATAGCAAACGGCAAATTTGGTGAGCGATTTGGAGAAATTGCAGTTAGGTATAAAGCAGACGCAGTTACACCTGTAAATGTGAATGTGAATTTCGAATGGGGACATTCAATCGAGTTAGAAGCAGTAAAAGAGGCATTGGAAAACAGTTCCAGTTCCGACCCTAAGATAGTTACAATGGTGCATAATGAGACATCTACGGGCATACTCAACCCGGCGAAAGAAGTGGGGAAACTTGCGAGGAAACACGATGCCGTTTTCGTACTTGATTGCATAACCTCCATAGGTGGTGATAAAGCCCCCGTGGATGAGCTTGGTGCGGACATCGCCATTGTGGGCTCGCAAAAATGTCTGGGTGCGCCACCCGGGCTGTCGGCACTCTCAGTTAGCGAGCATGCGTGGGAGATGATACGTGAGAACGAAAGAAGACCCTATTATATGGACCTTATCGCTTATAAGAAGAGTTTAGAGAAGAAACAGACGCCCTACACGCCTGCTTTGCCTCTTTTCTTTGCGCTTCACGAAGCGTTAGCGGTGATACGAGAGGAAGGTATGGAGAACCGGATAGAAAGGCACCGGGGGATGGCAAAGACGGTTCGAGATGCGATTACTGGCTTGGGTCTCCGTTTATTCCCGAAGCTAAACGAGGTAAGTGATTATTCTAACACCGTTACCGCGATTGAGATTCCTATTGCCGACGGCATCACGGACGAGCAGCTCAGAGGTGGTATGCGAAAAAGAGGTGTGATAGTGGCAGGTGGACAGGGGAAACTGAAAGGCGAGATATTCAGGATAGCTACAATGGGGAATATAACAGAGCGAGAAGTGATGA
>QEXZ01000302.1 GCA_003160755.1 Methanomicrobiales archaeon | reverse complement strand
TAGGTCTGGTGGAACGGGTCAGAAGCATCAAAAGGAACGTGTACATGGCGAATGTGAACTTCGTGGAACTGATAAAAGCGGAACGTGAGAAGGTTATGGCACATCTCAAGCAGCTTGATGAGGCCATTCAGGGAACAAAAGACCTTGAACATCTCAGTGAGAAAGTTGAACACGCAATCGCCTATCTGAGAAGGCTTGAAAACGCAGTGGCAGTGGATAAAGAGGAAGGATGAGCAAAATAGGGAATACACTGCAAAAAACGAACCACCGTCCTAAAATCGTGCTGACCGCAGATGAGACAATGATGAGCAAGTACAGGTGGGGGATATTCGTGGGCTTTTCCACCTCCATGCCGCGGGGTATTATACCGGATTGGGTTTTTTTAAACGTTTGGTCGCCGCCCACGCCGAGTGAAAACGGGAGAGCGAGATATGCTGATTTTGGACTCAGAATTGTAGAGGCTTCTTTAGCAGAAGTCTTTGGCGAGGACGAAGTTGCGGTTGTGCACCCACGTGATTTGGAACACATGGTTGGCAGCAGGACGGAAATAATAGGCATCGGCGGACACGATTTCCTGGGTATCAATCCACCGACTTCGGAGTTCGTTGATATGCTTAATACAGGGCCACCTTACAACCGCGTGAAGTTCTTTGAATTGATGCAAAAGCCGGTGATGCGGGAGAAGACAGTGGTGGCAGGCGGTAAAGCGGCGTGGCAGTTAGCAGATGAGACGATTATGAACAAACTGAATATTGATTATGTCCATCTTGACGAGGGTGAAATTACCGTTCCAGCAATGTTTAAATCTATACTTGCGGGTGAGAAACTGCCGAGGATAATAAATGGAAAAGAGCCAAATGCGGATGAGATACCAAACATCCGGGGTGCCACGATTCATGGGCTGGTTGAGATAAGCCGGGGCTGTGGAAGAGGCTGCTCCTTCTGCACTCCAGGTATACAGAGGCTCCGGTTCAAATCCATAGGGCACATTGCAAAGGACGTGAAGACAAATGTAGAAGCGGGTCAACGTTCTATCAGTCTTCATTCGGAGGATGTCCTGCGTTACGGTGCCCGGGGGATTGCGCCGGACGAAGAGCGAGTGATGAACCTGTTCAGGCGTGTTGCATCCATAGAAGGAATAGAGAGGATTGGGGCGAGTCATATAGCCCTTGCCACGGTATACCATAATCCGG
>QEXZ01000301.1 GCA_003160755.1 Methanomicrobiales archaeon | reverse complement strand
CCTCTAAAAGCAGCTACTTTTTTCGCTATCCCTGACACTTCACAACTCCGAACCACCACCTCAGGGTCTTTATATGCTGCTGACACTTCCTCTGCCAGCTCACCGTATTTATCGAACGGAATGCCCCTCTTTCGCCTCACGTCTCTCTTCCTTCGTTCTCGGGTTTTCACTATTATATTTCGCTTCGCTAATTCTTCTCTCACTTCGCTACCTCTGTATTTCCTCATTGCTGCCGTTCTGCTCATTTCCCTGCCCGAGCCGTGAGCGCAACTGCCAAACGTCTCTTCCTTCGCTACTTCGGTACCCACAGCTAAAAAACTGCGGGTGCCCATCGAACCGGGAATCAGTACGGGTTGACCAATGTTTCGATAAACAGCGGGCAAACGCTCATCACCCGCAGGGAAAGCTCTCGTCGCTCCTTTCCTGTGCACGCACAATTTCTTCCTCTTTCCTTCTACCACATGCTCTTCTTCTTTCGCTATGTTGTGTGCAATGTCATACACCAGCTTTATCCCCATATCTTCCGCTGGGCTTCGGAGCACGTCTTCAAACACTTTTCTTACCCAGTGCATTGCAATCTGTCTGTTCGCAAAAGCGTAATTCGCACACGAACACATCGCCTCAAAATAATCCATGCCCATGTCGCTGCTCAAATAAGCGCAAGCTAATTCCCGCTCCAGACTGAGTATTTCCGATAATGTCGCATCCTTGCTCATCTCTCGTTCGAAACTCCTTAAGTAGTAGGAGCAAACGCCATGTGAGAAGCCCCTACCACCAGTATGAATCAAAACGGTCACCTGCCCCTGCTTTTCTATTCCATACGCCTTCGCAAGTCGCTCATCAAAGATTTCATCCACTACCCCTAATTCCAAAAAGTGGTTCCCTGAGCCGAGCGTGCCTAATTGAGGGGCGCCACGCTTCTTCGATTTTTCGTCTATCTTCTCAGGATTCGCAGCTTTTAATTTCCCGCCCTCTTCTGTCCGCTCGATATCCTCTTCCCAGCCATAGCCGTTCTCAATGCACCACTCCGTGCCGCCCTTCAGTACTTCGTCTAACTGAGCATACGACAACCTCACTTTCCCTGACAGCCCAAGCCCTGCGGGAACATACTCAAATAAAGTGTCCAGTATCTCGGGCAGATAAGGTCTGACGTCCTTCTCCATCAGATTTGTGCGGATGAGCCTTACGCCACAGTT
>QEXZ01000300.1 GCA_003160755.1 Methanomicrobiales archaeon | reverse complement strand
GCCATAGATGAGAACTGCAAATTCTTTGGGCTCTCTTCTGCACAGCTAATGGAAAATGCCGGTGCGGGAATTGCAAACGCGGTTGAAAAGCAGTTTGAAGGAAATACGAAAAACGTAAAAGTTACGATAATAGCGGGGAAAGGAAATAACGGCGGCGATGCTTTTGTCGCTGCGCGGCATTTACAGTTGAAGAATGGTAATTTTAACGTGCGAATATTATTGGTCGGGAATTCAAAAGATTTGAGAACCGAAGAGAGCAGGAGGAACTGGCAAATTTTACATGCCTGTGGATATGACATGGAGGAGATAGCGGACGCTTCAGAACTACGAGCACGAGAACCGCTCTTAAAGCGTTCGGACGTCATAATAGATGCCATTTTCGGCACGGGAGTGCGTGGAAAAATAAGAGAGCCAGAAGCAACGGCAATAGACTTGATAAATGAAGCAAACACCGCATTTGTTGTTTCCGGTGACATTCCTTCAGGGTTAGACCCCGATACGGGCGAATCGGAAAAAGCAGTTCGAGCAAATGTTACCGTTACGTTCCACCGTGCGAAAAAGGGCTTGTTAAAGACGGACGCCAAGGAACACGTCGGGAAATTAGTGGTTGCCGGGATAGGCATTCCCGAAGGAATAGAGAATTTAGCAGGTCCCGGAGATGTTCGTTTGGTCGTGAGGGAGCGAAAACCAAGCAGCCATAAAGGGGACAATGGACGTGTATTAATAGTAGGAGGTGGCCCTTTTTCTGGTGCGCCCACTTTAGCTGCTCTTGGTGCTTTACGTGCTGGTGCGGACTGGGTGACAATAGCGGCACCCAAAAGCGTTTCGTCGGTTATCTCTTCTTTATCGCCCAATCTGATTGTCCATCCTCTCTCTTCCGAGATATTGGTAGAGAAAGACGTGCCAGCGGTATTAAACTTGATAAGAGCACATGATGTAGTCGTGATAGGCATGGGTTTGGGTGCGGAAGAGGAGACGAAACGAGCAACGCGAATGATAATTGAAGGCGAAGCGAGTAGAAGGGTGGTTGTGGATGCAGATGGGTTTTACGGGTTGCATTTGCCACTGAAACTGGGGGAGAAAGAGGGAGATAAATTCGTTATCGTTACTCCACATGCGGGGGAATTCATGAAGATGGAACTAAAAGGAAGAGGCGTAAAAGTGCCGCCAGAGGAGCCAATAGAGGAACGTATAAATTTTGTGAAGGATTTCTCCTCC
>QEXZ01000030.1 GCA_003160755.1 Methanomicrobiales archaeon | reverse complement strand
TCTTTACCTTATGCGGTTCTCCATACGTCCCACTGTATTCAATGTAAGTAATAGGAAGATGAAGATATTTCTCGGCATACTGTGCGTAAGCGACAACTTCGTTATCGGTTAAGTCCGTATCGGATTTTGTCAGTTTAGCGACTGCAGATTTGGGGTTCAAGACGATATACGCTTCAGATGTAACCATATCCCATTCGATTGGTTGTTTCTTTATCCAGTCCACGTGCTTACCCACAATCCATTCCAAATCGTGGGAATTGAGAACCAGTGGCACAAAAACGTAATCTATGCCTTCATACATAACGGCTTCCGGGGTTGCCGGTTCTAATATTTTGGGGATATCGTAATTTTTCAGCATGGATATTAGTTGGGATACGTTCTTGTCGGTGATATTCTGAGTGCCTGAAATCATTATTGCATCGGTTCCACTTTCCACGACGGTTTTTAAATCATCACGCGAGATATGTTTATCTGGGTCGAGTTTTGTGATGTGATTCCAATGTTTCCAAGGGGTTTCTTTCACGTTCATCGCTTTTAAGATTAAACGCCGTGTATAAAAAGAGTGGTGTATGAGTAAAAAGAAGAGGGTGAAAAAGTTCATTTGATTATCAAATATCCTCCAAAATATTCCGTTCGCTGGATAACGAAGCGGATTAAGGGAAGTAGTAGTAAACTTTTGATGGATAAAACTCTTTATGCTAAACTTTTTGTGGATGTAGAGTCGGCATCGCAAAAACGAGAGAAAAAAAAGTAAGGAAACGATGACTCAAAAAATAGACGTAATTTGAATTAACCAAGAACTATTAATTAATGCTGAAAAAAGGAGGATATTGTTTTATGGATGGAACTAAACGAGTGAATATTAAACCTGGAATACGAGTAGCAATTGTACTTAAAAAGGATCAACGCTCAGGAAAGTTAACGGAAGGCATAGTTAAAGAGATTCTTACAAATTCTCAACACCATCCACATGGAATTAAAGTCTGCCTTAAATCCGGCGAAATCGGTAGAGTTAAAGAAATTCTAAAAGGTTAGTTGAATCTACATACAATCTGGATTGAATAGTCATATTACATAGTGATCCAATATAAAAAGCAATATGTTCAGCATAGAGTAAACGCGTGGTGCTACGTATGCAGCAACGGCGTTCACGCGACTACAGGCATACAGGCATACGGTCTTTCGCTCAAATTAATTGCCCTTTTGCATTCGCTTTGCTCTATCTGGCTGGGCTGGCAAGCTTCATGCCAAGCCGTAATGCACAGGCTTAATGCACAGGCAGCCTCGCATAAAGCAAAGCCAACTTTACAAAAATTGGTTAAATATAAAAGGTGCTCTAAAAATCGCCGAAAAATGGACCAGCCCAGCTACCTTTTAAAGAGAATTTTGATTATTAAGCAGTTGACTGAAGATTTTACGTTTAACATCTCATAAAGTAGATCAGCCAAAATGAGAATGGAAAGTTTTATATAGTTGGAAACGTTAATAGTTAAACCCTAAAAAATGCAAGAAGAAGAAAGGAATCGGTATAAAATTCTTATTGATAGGGGGAATGAGGTTTTTGAACGATTAGCTGGTCAAATTTCCAATCTAAATAATCGAGCAATCGCACTTTTAAGCTTGAATTTAGTTTTTATTACACTTATTTTAACGGTTATATTATATTTGCTTGATCATGGCTGGCAACCGTCAACTAATGAACAATATATCTTAATATTTACTATTGGACTTTTAGTATTTTCTGTGGGTATTAGCTACTATATATTCAAACCAACTCGTTATAAGGAGATAAATGTTTTTGAAGAAGAGAGATTTAATGAATTGAAGCGCATGAATGAAAAAGGCCTTTTATCTAATAATTTAGCCGACATTAGAGCTGCTTATGAATTCAATTTGAAAAAATATAAAGGAAGGACAGCATGGTTTAAAATCAGTTCTATCTTCCATATGGGCGCATTTAGTATATTAATATATACACTCATCATTAATCTTTAGGAGAGGGGGGAATATGTCTGAAGAAGATAAAGAAGAGGAAGTTGGACCTTTGGAAGTCAAACATACGGGTAAGGAAAAAGGAACCAAGGAAATCGCGAACTTGATGGTGTTTGAGGAAAAATAACAGGGAGAAAAATAGGATATGTCTGAAGAAGATAAAGAAGAGGAAGTCGAACCTTTGGAAGTCAAACATACGGGTAAGAAGAAAGGAACTGTGACACGAGTGCTGCTGGGAAGGGGGAAGGAGAATAATGATGAAAGTGTGAAGAAAGAGTAAATGATGATCTATCGTAGTTGAATTAACCACTTTCAAAAACCCTTTATGAGGGGCTCCCTCCGATTTTGAGAATAAATAGGGGTTACAATTTATCCCTAAATCCTCGCGGATTTTACCTTTTAAAGTTTTCCTGTGGTTGGATGTGGCGGAAAAATATAATCATTAAGCAGTTAACTGTTGATTTTTGTTTTATAGTATTGGACCGTAGGTGGTATCTTTTTTTAAAAAAGTTTTTTCCTTGCTTCTTTCCCCTTTTGTGTAACATCTTTCTCGATAGCCGTGTGAAGATATGTTATTGGGGTGGTGATGATCATGCGAAGTGGAACCATTTATTAACAACTTTCTTCGTTTCATCGTATCCCGCATCAATAAAAATTGCCCCTATCAAGGCTTCAAAAGTGGCTTCAAGAATGCTTTCCTTATTCTCATCTTTTTTCTCTCCATTTGTCATTTTGATAAATTGTTCTATTCCGAGATTTTGAGCAATTTCTGCCTGTGCCGGATGCCCCACAAGTTCTTTTCTTTTAGTTGTCAAGTCATCGCTTGTTTTACAACCAGGTATCAGTAGATCAGACAATACCAGCTCCCATACTGCATCACCTAAAGTACTGAGTACTTCTTGATGTTCGCAATCTTGATTTTTGTCCTGCTGTTCTTTTGCGAATGCTTTACGCGTTAAGGCACGTAGTAGGAGATTTTTGTTCTTATCGGAGAACGTATACCCGATTTTTTCTTCAATTTTCGTAATATCCATGCTCTCTCCAAATAATTAAGAACTTAAAGAACTTTTCCCTCCTGTACACTCTTTGTCAAGTATGGCATTTAAGTAAGCTAACTTAATCTTGAGTGCTTTTCTGTACCCTGCTTCAGGATTCATCACACCCCTTGATTTTTTACACGCTCGTATAGTTCACTCTGTCTTTTGTAAGGGTGTTGTGGGGGGAGGTGAAATGTGAACGTGATTCTCTAATAAGTACCATCGTGATTGTTTTTGGTCAAACTTGGAACAAAAATACATCGTGTCGTTTTACAGTTCTTTGAGTATTTTAACAAATTCTTTCACAGTATCATTATTAGTTTTTAAAACAGCAATAGAAGGAGTTGAAAATCCGTGAGCAAGTTCATTCCGAAATAGCCGTATTGTGTTCAGTGATTGAGAAGAAGAGGCAGGGAGAGAGCCTGCTGCCTCCAATTGACTAACTAACATTCTAAGTGGCATGACTCTATCTTTTTTAACTTTTGCGTATTTAATCCTCAGGCGACTAAGTTCTTGCTCTACGCTTGCCCAATTATAAAAAAACTCTCCAACCAGACTATGCGGTTCGGTTTCGGGTATGTCTTCAACCTCAATTTCGAATAAGTTTGAGAAAAGGATTTTCGCGATTGCTGCACATCCTTCAACCTTTTCTCTTTCGACAGTTATACCATTGCCCTCATGATAAAGCTGATTGCGCAGGCGATGGAACCATTCAATATCTCCTAGCTCAATTCCAACTATTTTATCAGGTGCGAATTCCTCGAAGCCGTCTATCAAGGACGAAAAGCCTTGACTAATCTCTTCGTATCTCCGTCTTGTCAATCCCTTAATACCTGTCACTCGTTTAGGAAGCCCAAGATAGGTTTTGATCATAAGCTCGATGGCATTGTCTATGCTTATCATTGCGATTCTCACATCAAAGGCACTTCCAAGGTGAAGATGTTCTAGGCCGTGTCTCAAAAGTTCTAGTGGTCCCTCTATCCAAGGCTTAGCCGTCATCGTTCTTAGCCCACCTAGTAGCCCTTTTTATGACCTATAAATATATAAACTTCCCCCTCATGCCCACTCTTGTCGAGTATAAAGTTGAAATTACAGAGAAAAAGTAATCTCTCAAAGTTGTTTTTAAAATTATCTCATCGCATCTTATGCAACAACTTATTTATTGCATCACTGTGATAGCCAAGTTCACCACCCTGTGGAACCGTCTTTTTTATTCCTCTATGCCCTTTTCTTGGTGGATGCAGCCGGAAAACAGGTTTGATTTGGTATTCTGTTAAATCATTCATCTTTACTTCTCCCGAATGCAAACCATGAGCAAGTTCTTTAAACGACTTAAAAGGCGTATTGTTCTGTAAATACGACTCAGTTAATCTTTTCCCGCCTGTTAATCTACCCCTGTTTTTTAGTAGTTCCTCAAGCATATCCTCGGATATTTCGCCCCATGCAACGTAATCCTTCACTTTATTTATCATTCCTTTGTAATAGTCGTCATTTCCCACTATGACGCAGTGGTTCACCCTGTGCAACCGAAGAAGCCCTAACGTATACTTTATGTCAGGCCTTATTCCTACGCTTCCTCTCACTTTTATTATCGCCTTCATAACACTTTTTCTTTTTAGAAAATGGTCTTTATTGTAGCTGTTTTTCTTAACGCATCGTAGGTTGCCATTGCAAGGTTAAAGGTGGTTCGTGTAGAACCTTTTGTTTTTGCCCATATATCCTCCACGCCTGCGAACTCCAGAACCTTTTTGGGGATGTCTCCCGCGGCGAGACCCAGCCCCTTTGGTGCGGGTTTCAAGGTTATTTCAACCGCTCCGGATTTCCCACGCACCTTAAAAGGTAGCGAATGCATCTCGTTACAATCGCATTCCCACGACCCACAACCCCGCTCAATACATGTTAAGTTTAATTCCGCATCTCGTATCGCTTTTGTAATGCTATTACGAACAAGAGCGTCTTTACCCAGTCCTATACCGAGATAACCATCCCTATTCCCCACGATTACGCAAACTCTGAATTTTATTCTTCTTCCTGAATCGGTCATTCTTTGCACCATGTTTATGTCCAGGACTTCATCAGAAATATCAGGGAGAAGCATTTCTACAATTTGATGCTCTCTTAATGGGTATCTCGACCGAAGAGCTTCTTCTATGGTTTTTATTTCACCACTTTGCACCAGTGTACCTAACCTTGTTAATGGTACCCATTCTTCTTCCGCTTCCCTCCTTTTCCTTCTTCCGCTCATTTATGATGCTTTCGTTTTCTCCTCTTGTATTGAAGTTATAGATATTATCTTTTCTTTTACCACATTAAAATTATCAATAATAGCGGGATTTTGTAGGAATTCAGCGATGTGCTGTCCGCTAAGGCGCTCATCAGAGGGTAAAACAGAGGAGTCATAAGGAATATCCATCCCTGAATCAACAACCCCTTTTAATGTAGCGTACACTTTAGAACCATGAGTGGGTGTGCACAGCCCAATATCGAGGACGCTCTCATCAAACCCTGCTTCCTTCGATTTTCTACCGAATAATAATCCCGTGAGATACGCAGCAGATGTGTTGCATTTTCCCCCTTCATATCCGTATCCTTCAAGTTCAGAAGATATAGTAGTGATAACCGTCCTATCACTAAAAGTATCGCCCAGAACAAGTTGTATTCTAATGTATTTATTACTTGCGCGTACTACCACCCGCGGCTTTTCGCCGAGCAGCAGCTTTAGCCGTTTTCGATAGTCGGTCTTCCCTTCTCTTCTCCTTCTGAACGGGACATGATATGTTGGACTTCTTGCCATTTCTTGTTTCCTCTTTATTTTTACTTTACCTGGCTGATTTTATTAAGTTATCTGATTTTGCAACCTCATTCAAATGAGCAATATTCCTTAATTCTCCTGCTTTCGCTTTAGTATATAATTTACGATATGCGGTTTTATCAATGCCTTCTTCATCCCGCATCTCTTTTAATCTTCTGCGTAAGCTCCTGATTTTTGTTATCCACTGCCTTTTCTTCCCCATTCTTGCGCCTTTTGCACCCTTTCGGGATCCGTGCCCCCTTCTACGTCCGACGGCTTTTTTCGCCGCTCTTTGTCTTGCTCTTCCTCTACTTACGCCTTCCTTCTGCTTCTTTTTTATAATCCCCTCTTCTATCAGCCCGCGAATATCCTCTCTCGTTATCGCTTCTGCTATATCCGCCGTAGCTTCTGGGTCAGGGTCTATCCATACTTTCCCTTCGCCAACCTTCATCACATCTGCCGCTATCCTCTTCTGCTTTGCAAGATTTGCCATTGCCACTTATTTTATCCTCTCTTCCTCCTTTAGATTTAGATTCCTACTCTATTCTATCTACCTACTTATACAGACTTTATTTTTGTATAATAAGTATGTAAGAAGTATAAGTTACTTCTTTCTATTTATAGTCATTCCGAAAATTATTAACCACCAGATTACACATAAGCCCTTACAGAGCTTGCGGGGTCATGGGGCAGAGCCCCATATTTCACGAGAGAAGAATGATAGATTTTAGTTTTCTGTATTTCATTAACGATTTTACCCCCAGTTAACCCGTACTTCTCGTGTTAATCGTGTGTAATCTCGTGGTTCATTATTTACAATTTACTACTGTTTTCTTGGTTACGGGCATTAACCAATAATGTATCTAAACCTTTTTTAACTATACCTATCTTAAACTGCTCATTGTTTATTTCCTTTTTTAGTGCTTCACGAAGGGTCGTATACCCCGTTATACTCCAGCTACCCAACATTTGCGTGTCCAGTTCAGAAACAATAGCGAGATGGACTTTTTTCATTGTTTTCTTTATATAAAACGCTTTATGCCCGCCAAGCACAAAATTCGTTCTTATTGCGTCTGCGGCATCTTTGTATGCTGCATATTTATTCATCCATTCCTCAAAGTATGGGTCGCCAATTCCTTCGCGACATTCCGCGACAAGAATTAGCGTGCCACCCGGAACCACTGCACGATAACAGTTTTCGATAGCTTTTGTTGCCTGATACAGGTTTCTATCCTTCGGGAAACCACCTGCACTTACCACCAAAATGTCAAACAAATCAGTTTCAAAAGAAGACAGTTTCTTCATAACTTCCGCACCCATAAGCAATACAGAATTCATCTCTCCTGCGTATGCATCTACCAGATTGCCCGAACTGTCGGCAACCGTATTTATTACGAAATCCGGGGGTGCGAAAGACGCCGCTTCTGTCATATCCAGATGCACGGGGTTGTCTTCGATATTCGCCGTTTTTGCACGGTCATCCAGTAGAAGTGCATGATTTCTCTGTATCGTCTCTCGTGATGAAATCCCCGGGAGGATGCTCTTCCTTCCACCGCCGAACCCCGCATAATAATGCAGTGTTATGTCGCCTGTTAAGATTTTTACATCTGCTTCTACGTAACTTCTATTCAGCATCACGGGTGTCCCTCTGCTTGTCGTGCCAACAAATACCAGATCTTTTGCATCGCAATCGTGAATTTTAAGGTTAAATTGTTGATAATGTTTACCAAGTATTCTTTGTAAATCTTCTTCGGTTGGTGCTGTGTGCGTACCACAAGCAACGAGCAGGGTGACCTGCCTTAGTAATTTATCTTTATGCTCCTCCCCTATCTCTTCTATTAACGCATCGAGCATTCTCACAGTAGGCGCTTCTCGTGTGTGGTCATCAACGACAATCACTATTTTTGCGTCTCTTTTCCTGTCCACTATTTCTCGCAGCTTTTTTGTGCCAATAGGGTTTTGCAGGGCGTGCCTTATTCGTTCCACATCACGGTCTTTGGGTTTGATTTTACTTCTGTCAATACTGCCCTCGTGCTCTAACAGTTTACCTGCTATGCCCATGCCCAGGTCCACATCTATCAGCTTGGAGCCGTAGGGGATTTGTAGTTTTGTCATGGTGGCTTTATAGTTTCTTACGATGGTTTTATATATACGCCCGTAAGTAAAAAAAATATTTGAGGAGAAAGAAAATTAATTCGCACAAAGAGAGGATGAGGTAGAAAATATGGTTAACTGGAAAAGTAGTATCAAAAAAATTGGGATAGCTTCAGGTAAAGGTATTGTTAAAGGAGCAAAGATTGTAGCTGATGAAACCAAAAAGAAAGCGGTAACCATTTCGCGAAAAAAACAAATTCTAGACAAGATGTATCCTGGTACTATCAGAAAACTTGCTTATGAAAAAGGTTTGAGACCGCAATCTTTCGATGGTGGCAAGCCTACAGATGATGATTATAGACGAGCTATAATGATTAAAGTGTCTTTAGATGAATTGATAGATTTTGCCAGAAGAAAACGGATACCTATACGAGAAATCACAGAAAAAATCGATAAAGACAAAGCAGAGCAAGAATTTAAGAAATTGTCTGAGAATGCTAACATAGGTGAGATGGTTAAAGATGTTGTCAACGCAATTAAGAATTTTAAACCATCTCAAAATTATAAATTTGAGTTACCGTATCAAGCAGAATTAGTTGGCTGGTTGAAACACAAGTTTCCTAGTGCTGTTATAGAAAAACAAAGAGGTTCTGCCAGACCTGATATTGTCGTTGGTGAGATAGCTATTGAGGTGAAAGGACCTACCTGAGATAAGGACCTGGTCACAATAGCTGATGAAATAAGTGTTTGCGATATTCAAAATATTTCAGACAGGGCATAATAATCGTTTTATTTAATGTGTCTGTTAATCAGTATCGTTACAAAGACTGGTTGGAAAAGTTAACTGATAATTTTCCTCAAGTAATAATCATAAAGAAATAAACAGCCACCCACGATTTCCACTATGGACATTCAAGAGGTCCTGGATTTAATAATGGATTAGATGGGTAGAAATAAGGTGGCACAGGCCATCGGAAGACACGGCTTCCACCAGAAATGTAGGGGTGTGGGAGTATGGGAGTATGCATAAGATATACTTTTTTTTTAGTAGCTCAATCTAATAGAAACTAAACAAAATGGTAAGAACCAAAACGGCAGTTTGTGTATGCTCCGGCGGAATAGATTCAACGGTTGCAGCGACAATTGCATCGCAGGAAGGCTACAAATTGCATTTCTTTCACGCTTCTTACGGGCATCGAGCGGAGAAGGGGGAAAAAGAAGCGGTAGAGAAAATAACAGCTTACTTAGGTGCGAAAGATTTGAAGTTTGTGGAAATACCCTTTTTGAAGGAGCTTGGGTGGTTATGGACTTTGGGTACTGAAAAAAAAAGGGGTGCGATACTTGCCGTTATTTTAATGTGGTAAAAACACAATGAAAAAGCACAAAAAAGACTTTAACGACAAGAATTTTGCTGAACGCTACATAAAGAAACATAAGAAAATAACTGAAAAGCTGGGGTATGACTACGCAAAAAAGTTAGCTTCCCTTGGTTTTGAAAAGAAAAAGATTCTTGATGCGGGTTGCGGTTTTGGAGCTATGGATGCCGTTATAGCAAAAGAAGTCCCGGAGTGCGAAATAATTGGAATTGATTTGTCAGAGCCACTATTAGAATATGCGAATTATAGTGTACGGGATACGGATATTGAAGAGCGATTAAAATTTAAAAAGTGCGATGTCCAAAAATTGTACTTTGAAGAGAACACATTCGACGTAGTGTTTAGTACTAGCATGGTTCATGGGGTTAGTAAACCCATTATTATGCTAAATGAAATAGAGCGAGTACTTAAACCTGACGGTTACCTTTTTATAAAAGACCTTCGGCGTTCTTGGCTTGGAATTTTTGAAAGTGAGATAAAATCGGCTTTTAGTTTAGATGAAGCAAAGAAACTAATTGAGCAATCAGAATTAAGAAAAGGAACTTTCTCGAAAAGCGTTTTATGGTGGAATTTTGAAGTATGTTGATTAAAACTTTCTTCTATTTAGGACACAGATTTACGCGGACTTATTTAATTATCGTCTATCTGTGTTAATCTGCGTTAATCGGTGTCTATAATTTATTTTCTTTTGTCGATTTCATTACCCTAAGTGGAGGAAGAGACAACCTCCAGTGGAAATGGTGGGGTGTGTGCCCATCGTAATAACTTAAAATATCTCCCCTGCCACTGCTTCTGGTAATATTTCCAGCAGATACCCTTCATATAACGATTTTTTTATCTCGCAAATCTCAGAAAGCTTTCTTTTTCCTATTTCTATGTCTCTTATCTTCTCTTCGTCCTCTGCCTCTACTTTCACCCGCAAACCATCCATGTGAATCACAATAGGTAGTTCCTCTGCAACTTTTGGTGGTAGAATCATTTCTATCATCTCTTTAATGAACAAAGGAGAAGCGGATAAAGGGTCTTCTTCCAGTTCTATCCTTTTCTCTTCCAGTACGTCCGCCAACGCCATTGCCATCTCATTTAATTTTTCTATATCTTCCTTTCGATTCATCCTGCTTGTCCTTCTCCCCACTCCACCGACATAATGTGGCAAGTCAACGTCCGACGCCGACGGTCCTCCAACGATGATGTATGGCACGTCTATCATTTCGCATAGCTTTACCTTCTCCTCTATACACTCCTTAAAATCCCCGAACACAAATACTGCGGCATCGCATTCATTTATTATCGCCTTCTCCTCTACGGTCATCTGTGCTATCCTCTTCCCCACGCCTCTCGCTAACCCCATCATATCCGTAATCGCACCATTTCTGCGTAAAAACTCCGCTATGTCACACATAGGATAAACAGCATGATGTTTACCCAGCGAAGGAACGACCACCATTATCTCTGCACCACCCAGTGGCAGGTCTTTTAGTTTACCTCCTAATTCCTTCACTTTGGCTTTGATACGTGGCTCCTCCTCCGCCGGGAACGCCAGATGCATCATCGTCTCGGTCTGCATCACCATCGACTGCAATATAAAACCGCCGATATCTTCGACTATCTCTTGTAATTCGTTGAATTTGTATACACCACCCGAAAACATCATTATTTTATACATTATGCACCACCTCCACTCGAAGCTATCCTTCCTACCAGCTCCTTCGCTTTTACCTTCCATTCAGCCGATATGGGATTCTCTGAAGCGATAATGGTTATTCCCTTTCCCTGTGCAGAAGGGATTGGATACCGCACGCGTGCGCCCTCGGGTAATATCCTGTCTATTCCATCTAACATCCTGGCGGTTAAATCTTCCTTCGGGTCGTAGACAACCAACTCGTTAAGTTTCGCTACTTCCTCTTCCTCCAGTTCAAACCTTATTATCACTCTGCTCTCCTGCTGCACTCGCCCGCTATATCTGTCCCACAACAGGGCAAGCAGTTTGGGCGCATATTCCTCCTTTGTAATCCTTAACTTATTCCCTTCGCGTAGCGTTATATCCCATACCTTCACAGGACTTGGCGCTCTGCCGATTTTAATAGAAATAATAAAAACATGTTCCGCAGCGTTGCAATACATATATACCCAATCTATGTTACTCCGTAGCCCTACATCCCTGAACACATTATTGCAAACGTTCGTATAACTTGCGTTTGCAAATTCACCCCCTCCTTCTACCTTTATCTCCATCTTAATGCCCTCTATTAGTAATCTCTATTGAGTTTATTGTATTTAAGAATATAACCGGACTATAAAAAGTTTGCGTTATTTACTTTCTAATCAGGCTACGGCAATCGTAAAAATTCATCCTGCGTCAAACCAGCATTCTTGATAATTCTATTCTTAAAAGAATCGTTGGCCAAAAAATTATTGCTCATCTTTATGGTACAGATCTAAATTTTAAAAAATTGGGTTTATGCTCTACCTCTAACATTTTTCCAGTTCTTCAAGAAATTTGTCAGCAGGTCGAGAAACAAATTCTCCTCTTTCATAACTCTGCCAAGCTTCTTCTGTTTTTTTGGCAAAAGCAAGATCCTCTTCAAAATTCTTACCTAAATCGCTTACTTTTTTCAAGATTAATCGTTCTCCATTCTTGATTATGACAAGTTTTTCCCCTTTACTAAAAATATCTCTCATTTCCGATGGAATCACTATTTGCCCTTTTGAACTTAGTTTTGTTATTGCAACATCTATCATCTATCTCAATCACCTCGCCATATTTAAGATTAGTCTTACCTCATATATAAACCTTTTGAAATTTTTCGTTTTTAATGTGCCTTTCATGAAGCTCTTGCCACTCCATGTGGTCATCAAGCGCTTTGCTTATTTTTTCTTATACGTATTTCTTTCCAAATATCTCATTTTTGATGTGCACACTCCTTGTCCATAAAAAATTTAGCATAAAGCGTAATGTATCCGATTTTGAGCGCGTATTCCTCTCCCTTCCCCTCCTTCTCCCACCATCAAAAACCTCCTTTCTGCCTCTTTACCCGCTTGCCATATACACAGCCATGACTCTGGGCTCCGCCTAGCGGGTTCTCAGGCGTTCCAAACTGGTGCATACACCTGCCAAGAACCGCAGCACCCCGCGCCAGTGCGTCATCCGCAAATATCACTTCTGCATCCATTTTCCTTCCAAATAATCCGCTCAACTTTTCCAATATTATCTCTGGCTTTTTCCCCGTTATCCCTGCTCTACCCGTTATCCCTATTTTTGTATTAGGTAAATATAAACCTTCCTTTTTTGCTACCCCTACTAATCCCTCCACTACACACGCCGATAACTCATCTATTACTGGTACAATATACTGCTTGCCTTCCTCCTTTACGAGTTCTACACCGATATTCTCTATTTCAGGGAGATCTGAAAGGTTATGTCCAGCATCTATTCCTATTAATACAACGTCATTTTTCTCCGCTGCTCCGACATTCACAGGAACGCCACCTACCCTGCAGCCACTTTTTACTTTTTCTATACTGATATACCTCAAAATGTCATCGGTATATCCCTTCACCACATCCTTCTTCACTCTCCCTCCCTTTCTACTCTTTATTTGCAAATCGAGTACAGAAGGAAAATCTCTATTCACAAGTTTTGATACCACCGCGTCAGGGATTGCACCCGCTAAGCCACAAAAATTTCCGGTAACACGGGCATAGGGCAAACCATCATCGGTTATTCTACCTGCAAGCGTAGTGCCAAAATCTAAGGATAGAACAGGGTTACGGTAATCAATGTCAAGCCATTTAGCTGCTTCCTTAAGTCCTGCGGTTACAAGCTCGCCCTCCATCTCATTCCCCACTATTGACTCCCCTGCGGGAGGCATGTTCCCTGTTACAGACCCGTCAAAATAAGTCTTTTCCATTCTTGAAAACGCCCTCAGCTCTGGTGCGATATTTTCTACCGTCATGGGCGAAATCATCTTCCTCGGCGGCACACCCGCAAGCATACATCCCTTTGCCAATGCTTTTATTACGCCCTCCACCTCCTCAATTTTTGAAAAGCATGCGGTCACACCGGTGGAGCGAACGACGAAATGCAAATCTGGGGCAGTTATTCCCGCGGATTTCGCACAGTCCTGCAGCGTCCTTTTCACCAAATCCGCAATGGATTCTTCGGAAAGGTCCACCAAACTTATCGTATGGCAGAAAGAATCTCGCTCGGAAACTGCCTCCCTGGTCATTTTAACTGCTTTATCCAGAATATACGTTTTCCCACTTTTCAGGTCCGTTGCGGTCAATATGGACTTGGTGGTGGTGTTTCCAAGTTCAACACTTGCGGCAATAAAAATGGGTCTTAACGTTAGGTCTCCTCTTGAAAGACGCAGAATAAAAAACAAATCTGCATAACTAATCTTCTCGGTTTTAAGTATTCGTGGATGATGCT
>QEXZ01000003.1:32690-37211 GCA_003160755.1 Methanomicrobiales archaeon | reverse complement strand
CCCGAAAAAAGTAAAGAGGACTCCCATTTAAGTGCGAGCCATATTTATTGGGGATTTACGGAAGCATTAAAAGGCTACTATAATCCTTTAGTAAAAATGCATACTGGAAATATAAATGAATATTCTGGTTGGATAATTGTAATAACTGCGATAATATTAATTATGGTAGGGGTGAGTGGATAGTGAAATTGAACAAATATTTCGAGAGATCTCTCTGGGTTTTTCATCTAAATACAGGGTCTTGTAATGGTTGTGATATTGAAATTGTAGCAGGTTTGACTCCTCGTTATGACTTAGAAAGATTTGGAATTAAATTGGTGGGTAGTCCTAAGCATGCAGATGTATTATTGGTAACCGGTCCAGTAACCGGTAAGATGCTTGATAGAGTAAAACGTGTTTACGAACAAACTCCTGACCCCAAAGCTGTGATAGCAGTTGGAACATGTGGGACAAGTGGAGGAGTCTTTTACAATTCATATAATCTCTCAGGTTCTATAGACAAAGTTATACCGGTAGATGTTTATGTTCCTGGTTGCCCAGCTCGACCGGAAGCTATAATAAATGGAGTATTACAGGCCTGGATTAAATTAGAAAAGCTAAGAGAAAGCATGAAAGCTACTCCAGTGAGATAGTAGTTAGCGTATAGCGTTTAGCGTAGAGGTAGTAGGGGCTCGATGAATCGAGCCCCTAAAAAAAATACCAGAATACCCGAGAAGGATAAATCTGACTCCTACATTAAAAGTTATATGGTATGCACTAATAACTGCGAAACGATATACGATATACGAAATACCAGAAAAAAGGTGGTAGAGAATGGAATATATGAAACCTGAAGAAATTGTAGAATTATTTAAAGGAAAATTTGGTGATTTAATTATTGACAGTAAAATTGAGAGTAAAGCAGAAGGGGTAAAGAAGAATAGCTATAATACTATATGGTTAAAGATAAAATTAGAAAATTTTAAAGATGCGGTAAAATTTTTAGGTACTGTTCAATTCCCTCATTTTGCTATAATTTCCGGAGATGATTTGGGTAAGGAAATTGAACTAACCTACTATTTCTCTCTTTATTACGGGGAAAGATTTAAGGAAATATCCCTAAATATTACTACTTTCTTGCCTAAAGAAGATCTTAAAATACCAACCATTACTGATTTAATACCAGGAGCCCAAACTGCTG
The DNA here is from genome assembly GCA_003160755.1 of Methanomicrobiales archaeon. GTDB lineage: Archaea > Halobacteriota > Syntropharchaeia > Alkanophagales > Methanospirareceae > QEXZ01. Next base: position 36,031 of record QEXZ01000003.1, on the reverse strand, counting down.
AAAGGGAAATAATAGAGATGTTCGGAATAAAAGTAGAAGGGCTACCTGATTCACCTAACTTATTTTTACCGAAAGATTTTGCGAAAGATACCCATCCTTTTAGAAGAGATGAGAAAGGTATATATCCTTTAAGTAAAAATGGTAAATATGTAGGTGACAACATAGTCAAGAGGGAAGAAGAGGTGAAAAAAGTTGAGTAAAATGACTTATTCTATACCTATAGGTCCGGTTCATCCCTCATTAAAAGAACCGATGACTTTTAATTTTAAAATATATGGAGAGCATATAGAAGAGGTATGTTTAGCACCAGGAGATAATCATCGAGGCATAGAATTTATGGGTATGCAAAGGAATCCTGTTCAAATTATATATTTAGCTGAGAGAATATGTGGTATATGTTCAGCTTCTCATCCTTTTGCCTTCTGTAAGGCTGTGGAAAATGCTGCTGGGATTGAAGTCCCTGAAAGAGGCCAGTATATCCGTGTAATTATTGCTGAGTTAGAAAGAATTCATTCACATATTTTATGGGCAGGGGTTGCCGCTCATGAATTAGGTTTTGATTCGGTTTTATATATATCCTGGAGAGCAAGAGAAGAAGTATTAGATCTTTTAGAATATCTTACTGGGAATAGGATTAATTATGGAGTATTTATGATAGGTGGGGTAAGAAGAGATATTACCGAAGACCAAATACCTCGAATTCGAAAAACTTTAGAATATTATAAAGATATCTACGGAAAAATAGAAGATATATTCTTAAAGGACCCTACTATTGCTTTGAGAACAAAGAATGTCGGTGTTTTAACTAAAGAAGATGCTCTTCGCTTATGCGCAGTAGGTCCTACTGCCCGGGCTTCGGGTATAAAAAAGGATGTAAGACAGGATCAGCCTTATTCTGCATATGCCGATTTAAACGTAAAAGCCATTACTCCGGATGTGTTAACCGGAGAGGTAAATGGTGATGTATATGATCGAATAGTAGTCAGATTATTAGAATTAGTCCAGTCATTAGAGATTATCGAACAATGTTTGGAAAATATGCCTTCAGGGGAAATTATTGCAGAAAAAAAATTGGTTAAATTGCTCAATCAATTAAAAAGAGCTAAAGGAAGAGGAGTTGGAAGACATGAAGCTCCCCGCGGTGAATGTATTCATAGTGTAAAATTAGAAGAAGCAGAAACACCGAAAATCTGGAAAGCTCGCGCTCCAACGTATAATAATTTAATGACCTGGGTTCCAATGCTTTTAGGACAGCAGATAGCCGATATTCCGATTGTTGTAGCGTCTATTGACCCCTGTATAGCCTGTATGGATAGAGTTACTATTTTAAATAAGGCTAATGGCCAAAAAAGCATATTAACCAAGAAGGATCTACATGAATTAAGTGTGCAAAAGACAAGGAGGATTACTCCATGACTTCTATAAGCTTATTTGGAATATTAGTAAAAATAATAGGAGCAATTGTAATCGCCTTTTTAGGGGTAATATTGGGATTGTTTTATAAAGGTATTGACAGAAAATTAGCAGCAAGGATGCAGGCTCGAGTTGGACCGCCCATAAGACAGCCTTTTATGGATTTCTTTAAGTTAATGATTAAAGAAAATATTGTTCCACAAAACGCAGTTCCCTGGATATTTAACGGAGCGCCAATTATGGCTTTGGTTTCTTCTATTACCATTTTGCTTTATTTACCTGTAGGGAATATCCCTCCCTTATTAAGTGGGTACGGAGACATTGTGTTAATTATTTATTTGCTGACTCTACCGGCAATTGGAATGGTAGTGGGAGGTTTTGCCTCTGGTTCTCCTTATGCCAATGTGGGAGCACAAAGAGAGATGGTAATGATGATGAGCTATGAACTTCCTTTAGTAACTGCGGTAATTGCTTTGGGATGGAAATTAAGTCAGGTTTACCCTCAACTTAATGTATTCTCTTTGGCCATAATTAATGCCCATCCTATTTGGGAGTTAGTGGGACCATTAGGTTTTATAGGAGCAATTTTACTATTTATTACCTTTGCAGTGGTTACACCGGGAGAACTCTCTAAAGTACCCTTTGATGTACCAGAAGCTGAAACAGAATTAGCCGGAGGAATATTGGTAGAGTATTCGGGAAGAAATCTTGCTCTATTTGGTTTAGCTGATGCCGTAAAGACAATAGTAATGATTTCCCTAACTGTGGTTTTATTTTTCCCCTATAATATATCTCACTTACTTGCTTTAAGTGGAGCATTTGCCCTAATAGTAGATGTGATGTTCTTTTTAGTAAAAATATTTTTAGTAATGTTTATCGAAGTAACTTTTATTAGAGTTGCAGTTGCGCGTTTAAAAATAGACCAAGTTTCCTATGCTTACTGGGTTCCGGTAGCGATTATAGGTTTACTAGGTCTTATGTTAATCGTTTTAGATACTATTATAGTTTGAGGTGACAAAATGGCAACACCAATGGGATTTGAACTGTTAAAACAGTTATTTAAAAAACCAGCTACTAATGTATTTCCGGTTACTTATTACCCTGATTCGATATTAAAATTATTGGAAAAAGTTGAAAAAGGAGAAGCAAAGATACATCCCCCTGTGGAAATACCTAAAAATTTTAGAGGAAAGATTGTTTATGATAGAGATGAATGCATAGGATGTAAATTGTGTATTAAAGTATGTCCTGCTGAGGCAATCGAATTTATTCCCGATAAAAAGAAGATTAAAATTCATATCGATCATTGTATTTTCTGTTCTCAATGTAATGATATATGTCCCAAAAATTGTCTGCATATGAGCGAAGAATTTCTTCTTGCGGATACAGATAGAGCATCATCTAAATTAATTGTAGAATAGATAATTAAAAAAATAAATAATAAAAAATCATAGTCCTATAATTTTTTAAGAAGTTTAAAATTTCTACCTTTCAATATTTTTATTATTTTTTCAGAACTCTTTAAAACTTTAGGATTAACAAAATTAGAATAGTCAATAATTTTAGGCTGAATGCCAATAAAAATAAGTTCTTGAGTGTATTCTTTCAAATAAGATATTAAAAAGGATAAAGGCATACTGTGGGTAGTGAGGTGCAGGGCGCTAATTCTATCGGGAGAGATTATTCTAAATTCACCGGATTTAAGGTCCATCTCAACAGCGTCGATAAGTACTACGAGATTGGGCTTATTTTTTTTGATGATTGAGGTAAAATTTTCAGGAATAACCCCACAGTCTATAGAAAGCCAATCATGGTCTTTAAAACTTTGGGCAATAATTGAACCTATTCCATCATCGCCTCGAAGAGTATTTCCAATGCCCATTAAAATATACTTTTTCGAATTCATATCTTTCCCTTTAAACTAGTCG
>QEXZ01000003.1:17048-32588 GCA_003160755.1 Methanomicrobiales archaeon | reverse complement strand
CAGATAATAAAATAGTGCAGAACCACGAATACCTTTCTGCCGCCGTAACTCAGTTGGTAGAGTGCCCGGCTGTTAACCGGCTTGTCACAGGTTCGAGTCCTGTCGGCGGCGTAAATGCAAATGTTTAAGTCCCCTCTCACAATTTGTGAGTGTATGGAAGATATACATAATTACAAGAAGAAGGTGGAACGTGCCGAAGAGAGGGGAGAGGGCACGCAAATCATCATTGAGCGGTGGAGATAAGGGGCTGATACTGGAATTTGTCAGCCACAAAATTGCGCGAGGGATAGGGGAAGCGTGAAGAAGTAGATTGGATAAGTTTGAGGAAGCCAAGGAAATTACCTGATGACATTCTTACGGAGCACGAGACATCGGCAATGATAGATGCAGCGGAGAATTTAAGGGACAGGGCAATAATAGCGATGCTTTACGAAGGAGGTTTTCGAGTAGGAGAAATCGGAAGCCTCATCAAGGTCCGGGACATAGATTTTGACCGGTATGGAGCGATAGCAGTGGTGCGTGGAAAGACAGGCGTGAGGAATCAGTTTCGCCAACTCTGGCATTGATCCATTTATGAGGAATCGCAAAGAGATAACCAATTTTATCGGTTGGATTTGCAGGCTTGTCAAACCCATTGGCGTCACGATAACTCAGAAGCAGCCCCGCAGAGCCGTAGAGCCGTAGAGTCTCGCGATAGCATATAAGTTTTAACGAGCGGACGCGGAATTAACGAACGATACAGAAGTTGAACCATAGCATCAAATTCTTTGTTTTCTTCACCTTCTGGCGTCAAGCATTCAAAGCCGGAACTATAAAAGTAGTCCTGGTGATGAATATGGGCATAAGAGCGAAAGCGAGATATGAGGACAAGGTACTAAAACATTTGGATGAATTAGGGCTGGAGGAAGGTGAGGAAGTTGAGATAGAAACTTTGTTCGGGGCGATAGAAATAGAAGTTCCGGATTCGGGTGATATGCTGGAAGCAAATAGACTTCAAAATACTCCTGAAGAGTTCTTAGAGCGATATTTTCCTAATATCTTTGTAAGGATTAAGGATGCGATGAAGGATATTTTGAATGAGGGGTGAGAGATGATCTCAGCAGCAATCCCAGTCCATAATATAATGAGAAAAAAGCAATAAGATGGAGGTGAGTGCTGCTGAACTAATAAGAGAGGATAGAGATGCCAGATAGAGTAATCCTTGATTCAAGTGTTATTGTAGCGATATTTTTTAAAGAAGAATCTTCTGAGAGGGCTGAAAGAGTTGCAGCGAATTACAAATTGATAACTGTTGATCTTGCAATTGCAGAAGTGGCAAATGTTGCATGGAAGAGGGTGGTGTTCTTCAACGAATCACAGGAGGTTGCATTAAAGGCGCTGAGAAAGGGCATAGATTTTATTGTTGGTGCATGTGAGGTTGTCAGTGCAAAGGAACTAATCGAAGATGCTTTTGAAATTGCGATTGCCGATAAAATTACGATATACGGTTCTCTTTTCATAGCCGCTTCAGAAAGGGAAAAGGTACCTCTTCTAACTACAGATGGAAAGTTATATGAGAAAGTAAAGTCGAAGAGGAATGTGAAGCTAATATAAGGAGATGTCAAATGAACACCGTCCAGAGAATCGCGGAGAATACGGGGGTATTGCTTGCTTCGCAGGTCGAGAGTTACATACTGGGCTTCTTTTTGTTGGGATTTTGAACTGTGGGACAGCCTCTAAAAACAAACTTAATTTTGGTGATAAAGCATTTGAAGACGATTGGATTTGATATAGACGATGATAAGATAGGGGATCTAAACAAAAACTTTTTTTTTGCAAGCAAAAACCTTTATTAAAAAACACTTTTCTTTATAAAAGAAACCTGTGCCAAAGAAATAAAATGAAAGATAAAATGGTCTGTGTTGTGGGTTTAGGGTATGTGGGGTTGCCCTTAGCGAAGGTGTTCTCTAAGTATTTGAAAACAATAGGATTTGACATAGACGAAGAAAAGACGAGAGAGCTGAGTGACGATAACAACAAAGCCAACATAGAATTCACCACAGACCCGTCCAAGATAAAACAAGCTGATTTCGCTTTAATCTGCGTGCCCACGCCAGTGACAAAATCAAAGGAGCCGGATTTGAGATATGTAAAATCAGCAGCAGAAATTGTAGGCAAAAATCTAAAGAAAGGTGCAATTGTAGTCTTGGAGTCCACAATTTATCCTGGAGTTACTGAAGAGATCATTGCACCCATCTTAGAAAGTGCGTCAGGACTAAAATGCGGAGCGGATTTTAAAATCGGGTACTCTCCCGAAAGGATAAATCCGGGTGATGAAGCACATGCCCTGGATAAGATAACGAAGATTGTTGCAGGGATGGATGAAGAAACAACAGAAAACTTAGCTGAGCTATATAGTTTAATCACAAATATTTACAAAGCGAAAGATATAAGAACAGCAGAAGCTGCAAAAGTCATCGAGAATATCCAGAGAGATTTGAATATTGCATTGATGAACGAATTAACCCTTATATTCCATAAGATGGGTTTGGACACGAAATCCGTTTTAGAAGCTGCCGCTACGAAATGGAATTTTCATCGGTATTCTCCTGGTCTTGTTGGGGGGCACTGCATTCCCGTTGACCCTTACTACCTGGTTTATAAAGCGAAAGAGCTTGGTTATCATCCACAGGTGATTTTAGCAGGGAGAGCGATAAATGATTATATGCCAAAACACGTTGCCGAGATGGCAATAAAAGGTCTGAATGAAGTTGGTAAAGTGATAAAAGGCTCTAAGGTTTTGATTATGGGGTTGACCTATAAGGAGAACGTGCCGGATACGAGGGAGAGTCCAGTTAGAGAAATGCTCAAGGAACTTAAAGAATTTGGGATTAAAATTTATGGTTATGATCCTTTATTGAGCAAAGAGGAAATTAAACAGTTTGGTGTTAAAGCAATTGATAATTTGAACGTGAAGGTGGATTGTGTTATTGTGGCAGTGGCTCACGAAGAATTTAAGAAGATAAATTTAAAAGATACGCAAGAGCTTATGAATAATGCACCAGTGTTAATCGATGTGCGTGGGATGTTTAACGGAGAAGAAGCTAAGCGAGAGGGTTTTTATTACAAAGCACTATAGTAGAATAGGCTGAGTTATTTCAATAAAAAAGTATCATCAAAATAAAGATTGAAGGATTTAATAAGATTTGCATGTTGAAATACACAACCCTGAACGAACACAAACTCTTCACACAGCGAATAGGACTAATAGGCATAACAAACCTACTTGTAAGTTTAAGTGGAATCATCTTACTGCCAATTCTAACAAAAAATATCCCCATCGAAGAATACGGTATCTGGATTCTGATTGGTGTTACCATTGGCTTAATACCAGCAGTTGTAATGCTTGGACTGCCATATACAATGGTTAGATTCCTGGCGGCGGCGAAAAAGCGAGAAGAAATCCAGGAAGGTTTTTATTCTATCGCTTTTATTGTCTTATTTACAAGTGCAATCGCATCCCTCTTACTTTTTTTATTCTCTAAACCACTTGCAGCAAGTTTATTCGATAATAACCTCACTATTGCAAGAATATTATCATTAATCGTCTTTATCGAATGTTTGAACGGTCTTATTATTACTTTTTTTAGAACATTTCAGCAGATAAAAAGATTTTCCATATTCTCATTTATACGGACTTGGCTTAATGTTGCCTTAGTTGCTTATTTTGTTTTATCTGGCTATGGGATTTTGGGTGCTGTAATTGGGCTTTTAATTTCAAGTTTTTTTGTGTTTTTAATTATGGCTTCTCTTATCATCTCAGAGATTGGTATTAAAATTCCTAAATTTACACATATACGAGAATATTTAGCTTTTGGCTTACCCACCGTTCCCGGGAACTTATCAAGCTGGGCGGTAAACTCAAGCGACCGTTATGTTATTGGTATATTCCTGGGTACAGCTTTTGTTGGGTATTATTCCCCTGGCTATACATTGGGCAATATGATCTACATGTTCATAGCACCGCTCTCTTTTATGCTCCCTGCTGTTTTATCCAAATATTACGATGAAAACAATATGAACGAGGTAAAAACTGTATTAAGGTATTCATTAAAATATTTCTTGGCATTAGCAATACCATCAGTATTTGGGTTATCTCTTTTATCAAAGCCTCTGTTAACGATATTATCCACTCCCGAGATTGCATCGCAGGGATATTTGATAACACCCTTTGTTGCTGTAAGCGGTTTGTTGTTTGGAGCAAGTGCAGTTATTGTGCAGATAATTGTTTTGGAGAAGAAAACAAAAATTTTAGGTACGATATGGATAATAGCAGCAATATTAAATCTTGGCTTGAATATTATTATCGTTCCTTATATTGGAATTTTAGGAGCGGCGATTACAACATTATTTGCATTTGCAGTTGCTTTAATTCTTATATCCTTTTATTCTTTCAAATACTTTAAATTTGATATTGATTTTCGCTTTATATTGAAAAGTATTTTTGCTTCAATTGTAATGTCATTAGTGATTATTAAGTGGGATCCCATAGGTGCGTTAAATGTTCTGATCGTGATTGGAGTTTGTACCGGTGTTTACGCTGCGATTTTATTGCTTTTGAAAGGAGTTAAAAAAGAAGAGATTATGTTTTTCAAGGAGCTATTCGAGGTTTGATTTGTTAAGCAATTTTGGAGTCCCTATCAACCAATGTCTTCCCATTCTATAACTTTATCTTTCCCAATATCTCTTTTTGCTATTTTTCCAATAACTTTCTCTAAAAATTTAGGGCTTATACCTGTACCTGGTCGTTTAAATGTTATCATATCCTCAGTAATTATGGTATCTCCAGAAATGTCTATTTTTGCAACAATACTTCTTCTTGCATATTTTCTTGCAGACGACTCGCTCTCAAGAGGTTCTTTTATTTCTTTTCCAATAATTTTTTCTAACAAATCTAAATTATCCACAAACCTTCTCAAATCTTCTGGATCCATTGAATGATAATGATCATTCCCTTTTAGGGATTTATCCAATGTAAAATGTTTTTCTATAACTCTTGCACCAAATAAAACTGTTGTGGTTAATACTAACATACTCAAATCCGGTAATGTATGGTCTGAATATCCAACCAAATAATCAGGAAACGTTTTTTTAAGGTCTTTTATCATTCCGAGGTTAGCATCTTCGTATTTTGTTGGATAGTTTAATATACCGTGCATAATCACTACTTGATTAACTCCTTCATTTTCAATCGTGCTTACCGCCTCTTTAATTTCATCAATTGTGGATGCTCCCGTAGATAAAAATATTGGCTTTTGCTTTTTAGCTATATATTTTATAAAAGGAATATTTGTAATATCAGAAGAGGAGATTTTAAACACAGGCATTAGTGCATCCAAAAAATCAACTGCTTCATTATCAAAAGGAGTTGACATAAAGATAATCTTTCTTTCTTTTGCATATTTTGCTAATTCGCTATATTCATCCTCCTCAAATTTATCATATTTTTTAAAGAGTTCATATTGAGACGTTGTGCTTTCTTTTGTGACATCCCAATAGGCAGGAGAATATTTTGAAACTAATTTTTCCGCTTTATATGTTTGAAACTTAATTGCATCAGCACCAGCATTTGCAGCATCTTTTATCATCAATTTTGCAGCTTCTATTGGTTCAATATTCTCTTTTTTTGCGATATCGTAATAGTTAACACCTACTTCCGCTATGATGAATGGCTTTGATTTTTCTGATATTGTTCTATTGTTGAGTTTTATTGTTTTCATAATTATCTCCCCTAAGTGTTTTTATGGCATCAGTTACCGTTAGAAATGGGGTTCCTTCCTTTAAAGGATATTTAACACCGCAAAAATCACAAAAAAAGTAATTTCCATTTTTGTGTAAATCTTTGCGGCATTTAGGACACGCTAATACCTTATATAAATCATCATAGCTTCTTATTTTAATATTAACATTTTGATTTTTTGAGTTCATAATTTTAGCACCTTTAGAAAATAAATAATATCCCTGTGTTTTTATATACTTTTTAAAAACAAAATCAAATGCAAGAAGCCTAAAAAACTTAATACGAACGATGATTCCAACTCCTTCTAAAATAACACCTTTAGTAGTATTGATAGATGGCTTTAAGAAAAATAATCTTAAAAACTTTAAAATAGTTAATGGAGATCCGCGCAATAGCGATCCTAAATGAAATAACTTAATACTTCTCAATCCCGCTTTCATTAATAAATCCTGTAATTCTTTATCACTCATCCGTCTTCCAAAATAATGCCAATCCCGCTCTTCGCCATTAGCTAAACATTTCTGCCACATTCTAATCCTTTGGTAATCTGGATTATCCTTAGCAGGAACAGTAATAATCACCATCCATCCCCTTTTACATGCTCTTACATGCTCTTTAATTATATCAATGGGATTATTATCAAAGTATTCTATTACTCCAGAAGAAAAAACACAATCGAATACATTATCTTTTATAGGTATATTAAAACCGTCAGCCCTTAAAAATATACCCTCTATATTATCTTTGCAGTAATCTATGAATAGTCTTGAATACTCTAAACCAAACCCACAATCCTTGGGATTAATTTTGTATATCGTCCCATTCCACTACCTATCTCCAGAATATTTTCATGTTGTTGTGAATGCTCCAATACACTTTTTTCCGGCTCGAACCACTCATAGTTTCTTTTAATTTCAGTAGAAACCCTATTTGTCCATTCTTCCATTCCCCTTCCACCGGTAATACTCATCAAAAATCAACCTAAAAACTCTGTTTATACCCCCTTTCAAATCGAATTTTAAAAGCTTTTTGTTCATCTCTTTCCTCAATTCATAATTTTCGATTAATTCCCTGATAGCCGAAGCAATATTATCTTCTGATACATTGTATGCAATTCCAAGGTCCATAACACATCTTGAGTTATGAATAAACAGGTGCCTCACTTCTCTCTCGTTTTGCGAAATCGAAATACATGGAGTTCCAACACTTGCCACTTCGTATATCGTTCTTCCGTTAGAAGTAATTACAATGTCAACATTATACATCTCCTTAGCCATCATTTTGACATTTTCTTTAACATCAACAGTAAATCCTTCTTTTTTGAGAGCGTTCACATAATTATTTAATTCTTCTCTTGAACTATATCCCAACCCCAGAACCACTTTTATAAAAATATCTTTCAAATTCAATTTTTCTACGGATTTAAGCGTTCTCATTGTTAGATTATTTGGATCAGCTCCACCAAAAGTTATTAAAATCTCTTTTACTTCCTTCTGTATCTCCTTTTTAGAAAAAATAAAAAAATCATCCCTGAGGCATACGTACTTGTAGCCATAGTAGTGATTTTCAGGAGGGTAACTATTTTCATAGAGTGCATTTATAACAAGGTCGGCAAATTCGGAACCGTCACCTAAATCTTCGAAATTGACAACAAAATATCCTCCATTTTTTAGTTTAAGCATATATTCTTTACTCGTATCGAGAATATCATTAATTACAATATCCGGATTTATTTTTTCTAAATTCCTAAATAACGCATTTTCCCCTTCAAATGTAATTATAGAATAATTGTATTCTTTGACTTTTTCAATACCTAATCTTTTAGTATAATCCATTAAAAAAATTATGTTGTGATTGAAAACCATCCGACTTGCTAATGTTATCATTCGATAAATATGCCCCAATCCAATTTCATTATCGCCATCAACTCTAAAAACAATCGTTTGCTTTTTCAACAAATTTTCTGCAATCCACCAATCTTGATAAGTATCTATATCAATGCTTTCTTCCTTTGGAATTTCAAAAAGAAATATTTTATCACCAATCCTGTTATCCTCAATAATTGACTCCCTTTTAGAAATTAATATTGCACCCGTTTCTTTGTAAATTGGATCCAAATTTTGTCTGTTTTTTCTTTCTTTATAAATAGGAATAAAGTCCCCCTCTTTTTTTGTCCAATATAAGTGGGTTTCATCTTTTACACTTATCAGCGTGTCATAATCTCCATTCAACATAATTTCAATCGTTTTATTGAGTGTTTCAGTTGTTAAAAGTGGAGAAGTGGGTTGGATAGTTAAAACAAAATCGTATTTTATATCTTCCTTTTTCTCAATTGAATTGACGGCATGAAAAATAACAGGGTCTAAAGTCACATTGTCTTCTCCTAATCCATTTGGTCTTTTAATAACTTCAGCACTATGAAGTTTTGAAATCTCAGCAATTTCTTCATCTTCTGTAGAAACAATAGCTCTATCAATATATTTTGATTTCGATGCCGCTTCAATGGTATAAGCAATCAGCGGTTTTCCGGCTAATAGCCTTATATTTTTTCTTGGAATTCCCTTACTTCCTCCTCGAGCAGGGATTATTGCAATAATTTTAGGTTTCATATCTTTTCCTTCCCGATTCTTCGATCGCTTGTTCTGTTGATTTCTATTCCCCCTGTTGCTTTTCCATCGGCATTCTATAATTTCTCACAATACTGATAAAACTGCCCTAATGTAAATAATCTCCCGAAAAGTATCTCTTCGAGGTCCTCTACTTTAATATTATTCCTAATTATCCCTCTTTGTTTTAATATCTCAATATTTTTAATTCTTATCCCTTGATTAGAGATATGAAGTATCGCATTGCCTGCAACTCTTTTTATATCGTCAAAAAAAAGTTCTATCTACGAAAAAGATGACCATAACGCAGAAATTCAACAACCGCTTCAAGTGATACCTCATCAACACTCTTTTTGAGTTCCTTTAAAATATCAAGAAACGCCTGACAAACAATCACAAGCACTTTCAATTCCCTTTTCTATTATTTTTTTAGAAAATTTGGAAATCGAATCTCCTCCAGATTTAACGCCTTTTACAAAAAGAAACCCTTCCCATGCCACGTCAAATTTGTCGTTAGATCACCGGGACGTTTGTTTACAACTGGAAAGCTTTTCGTTTTTTAGTAGCATAGGATCTCTCACCTTCTTTTATGATTATCAATCTATAATCTGCTCAATAAGTTTTACCACCCGCTCAGTTGCCCTTCCATCTATCTTATAAAGATACTTTTCTATATACTTCGCTCTGTTCTTTGCCAATTTTGAATCATCTTTTAGTAATTTCTCAATTACTGCTTTCAAATCTTCTTCTTTGTACACGCCTAACGCCACACCTTGCTCCACATAATCAACAGCATCTGTTTCTCCACTGAGATTTAAAATAATGACTGGTTTATTTAAGGCTACTGCTTCCATTGCGGTTGTTGAGTGCTTGGTTATCATCAAATCGCAGACAAATAATTGTTCATAAGTATCCGAGCTCTTTGGCGTTATTACTATATTCATTTCTAAATTATATTTATTTAGATAATCTTTAATCATCTTTGTATATCTTTTTTCCTCATTTGGATGTTGTTTTATAACTAATGTTACATCTTTAAAGTTTTGCATAGTCCTAAACACTGCCTTGAAATTCTTGATATTTTCTTCATTGCTTATGCCATGACATTGAGTTGTCCACAAAACAATTTTATGATTTGGATCAATCTTGTATTTTCTAAAGAATTTTTCTTTTGAATAGATTTTATTTGCATGGTATAAAAAATCATATCTCGGTTGTCCCGTAACAACGACACTATTCTCAGGATACGTGCTCACCTCTGTTAAAACGTCTTTATAGTAATTTCCATATACTGCCTTTTTATCTGGTATTGGACAGTATGATGATTTTACACGTCCTTCTGGAGAAATCTCATCTTTTGCATGCATATACCCGGGATGAGATGAATGAATAACCCCATGCTGAATCTCCAATGTTGGAACTCCTTTGAGTTTTCCTGCAATTACAGCAGCTCTTCCAAGTTGGCAATAGCCACATGTTATCAAAACTAAATTTGGTTTCTCAACTTCAATAGCTCTTTTCATTAGTTCTATATCCAAAATAGGTGAAAAAGTACTGTACTTAAAAAGGTCCTCGAAGTAATTTTTTAATAACTCAGATAATTGATTTCCATCGTAATTTAACGAATCTATAAATTCTTTGTTATTTTTTAATTTATCCCATTCTTCTTTATACTTTTTAGATGCTTTGAATACTTTTTTAATAATGTCTGATGTCAAATAAGTCTCCACAGGTCTCCATAACCCCTCTCCTTGAACACGCTTCTCAATCATAGTCTTAAAGTCAACAAAAAACGATGAATCTTCATCTACTGCGACCACGTTGAACTTTTTATTTTGTAGGGCAGTAATAGTATCACCAAGCATTGTATCTCGATTTGCATTTTTGTTCGCTTTTTGTGGTGTTGGAAAATTTTTCCAATAACTCGTATAGCTAACTGCTAAGATTTTATGCGCGTTACGGGTTTCTGAGTGTTTGTTTTTTGTTGGTTTAGTCAGTATTTTACCAAGAATGGATCTTGTTATTGCCCTAAATATGATATAATAATTACCGAATTTTGAAATAAATTTTGGTTTATTTCTCTTAAAAGCACCTCCACCATCGTATTTTTTATTTTTTACGTAGTTTTCTACTAAATAAAATAATCCGAACTCGTAAAACCACCATAAGGAAATGCCTTCATAATTAAGGGCTTTCTTTACACCACTTTTTGTGCTTATGTTTCCGAGCATTTCTATGATTCTGGTGCTTCTCTTTTCTATTTCTTCCATACTTCAGACCCCCCATTTGCGTAGACTTTGCTCATTTCATTCAAGATATCTGAGTATTCTGTCATATTATATGTATGCCCCTGTAATCCTCTTAATTTACCATCAACAACATTATAATATCGTAAATAAATGTATCCTTTTTTAATAGCTTTTTTATCTTCAATAAATGCAGCATAACGTGAGTGAATACCGCCCTGGCTTAGTAATCGCTTAGATCCATACTGATTGGCATATATCTTAGCCTTATCGTAGGTACTGATTTTTAGCCATTTCGCACCATAACTCTCCTGATCGTGAACATACTTTATATCGTACTGTTCTCCTTCTGAATTTAAAGTAATCGTACATGATGCACCAAAAAGTTGATAAATAGGACCGATCGTAAGCATACAATAAGGTATCAATATTAATAATATAATCAAATAAGCTCGAATTTCCGAACCATTTTCACTGCCAACGCTTTTGCTTGCAAAAAGGGTTTCTTTCTTAGCACAGGTTCTTTCTTTAGAAAGAAAGTGTTTTGATAGGGACATGCCACCTATGATGAAACAAACAGATAAGATAACTATTGCAAGAGAATATAGTCTATAAATGTCATATCCTTTTGAAAGATGAGGAAGCGCAACCATAATTACCACTAATCCCACACACATCAATACTATTATTAAATACTCCATTTCAAATTTCGTTTTCAAAAAATCGGGTTTTTTGTGTTTTACATTAGATATAGATACCATTTCTTTATATCTCTTAATCATGGTGAGAACTCCGATACCTATAAAAATGAATGTACCCCATGTAAAAACAAGATTTACTCTGCTTAAGATGGGATTTATAGGTTCCAGACCAACTAACTGCTTATAATCTTCTGCTCTCGATTCCGCGATAAAGAACCGGTTTAAATTATTGAGTGTCTTTTCCACAAAACTAACACCTGCAGTAAACCCGGTCTCTGTTACTTGAGAATACCAGAAGAAGATCAAAGCAAAGAATAATACAACAATCGTTAAACTCATCATTTTTTTAAACGTAAATTTCTTCAAAAGTATCTCTACTCCTATAAGAGTCCCGATCATAACAAAGAAGAATATGTATGCGGTTGCATAGTGGGATACCATGCATGACGCCATAAATACGATGAATAAAATCCTTTTTTTCAATGGGTCTATCCTATCACTGAAAAGTGTCATCATTGCAAGCGCAAAGAATAATATCGCGGTATTCGTACGTGCGTTGGATGCAGTCAATAAAAAAGTGGCCTGAAACATGAAAAAACACGATGCAAGGAACGCATATCCCTCTCCTACATATTTCTTTGATATAACGTATATCACCAACGGAGAAACAGAATATATCAACGAATAAAGAATTTTGAAGAGAAATTCTGGGCTTATGTTTAAGATAGATTTGTATATCATTGGTAATATTGAAATAACTAAACATGCGTCTAATGCATTACCCACTGTTAATACACGCCAGTGTAAGTTATCTAATGTAGTCTGAAAAAGATAAAATTCCTGATGTGTATCCGTTCCTATAATATGATTTGATCTCAACGATAACAAAAGCAAAAGCGATATACTTATTAAAAATATCACAGCGGGATAAAGTCTCTTTGGAAATTTTTGATTGAAAAGACAGACAAAAACAACATAAATCGGAATTAAAAATAGCAGGAATATCAAAATGATATTATTATCTGCCGTGTTCATCACATGCATTCCAAATATGCTCAATGCTGGAAATAAAATCGGAACGATCAAAAATGCCTTCTCTGATGCGGTTAAATTGAGATTTGGAAGAGAAAAGACTTTATCTTTATTTGTTCTACATGCAATGATTGCAAATACAATGAATGCGATATTAAATGAGAGTAAAAGAGAAATAGTTGATAATGGCGTTTCATAACCAAGACTTGGCAACAAGTTATTTATAAATAATCCAAAGAACATAAGAAAAGAGATGCTTAGTCCTACTGTTAATACAAGCTTTTCAATCGATCCTATTTTGTTTAATTTCAGAGCCTGTAAAATTAATAATCCTGGTAAAACAGTGAGAAAAAAGAATCCAAGGATTTGACGCAAGAAGGGGATATTTAAAAGGATGGCTACGTCTGCTGAGATAAGTAGTCCTATGGAGAGCAAGAAGAAGTTTCTATCATCCAAACTCTTAAGCATGTCAATCATTCTCATATACAGCTATCAAGAACCTCCGCAAACTTCCTCGCCATCTCTCGGTAGCTGTATTTATTGATTTTCTCTATGTCTCCGTTATAACTTATTTTACCTTTGAGTTTATATTCAGAGTATAGTTCTCTGAGAATATTCTTGATATCTTCTACTGACGGGGCATATATGCCGGATTTAGTTTCATCAAGTAGTCTCTCTATCACATCGTTACCAAAACCTCCTGTGGCGAGTATAGGTCTTTGTGCCGCCAAGTATGTGAAGACCTTTAATGGATAAACCCCTTTCTCCCGTTGGTCTTCCCAGTTTAAGAGCAATAATAGCTGCGACTCCCTTTGTTTCTCAAAAGAAATCTCTCTGGGCACCATTCCATAATACCTGGCAATATCCGATAACCCATACTTTCTGATCTCACTCGGTAACCAGTCTCTCTCAGGACCGTAAAATCTAACCTCAACATCTTTTGGTTCCATCGTTCCATCAGAGATTAAATCTCGTAAGGCAGTGAAAAGTTTTGAAGGGTCCTGCTTTCCTGTTACTATTCCACCTGTGTAGGTAATAGTAAATTTAGGTATTAGACCCAAACGCTTTGTGTTCATTTGTACCGGATCAAAACCATTAGTGATTGTGTATGTCGTCTTCCCTCTATGCAGTATACTCAACTTTTCTGCCCAAAGCTGAGAAACAGTCACTAAAGCATCTGCTGGTAGTAGTGTCTTTAGTTCCAATCTTCGATCAAATAAATTTCTTATAGGCCCGTAGGGGTAATCGTGGTGCTGTGACCAAAGATCACGGAAATCTGCGACCCACGGAATTTTATGCTTGATTTTCAATTCCTTAGCAATAAGATGGCTTGTTATTGGTAAGAAACAGCTGATCATTGCATCTATATTCTCATTGTTTAAAATCTCGCTACCTGCTTTAACCGCATATTTGTACCAACCCTTCTGCGCATCGGGATAAGCGATAATTTCTCCAAGAAAAATTAGGATATAATCCAGCAACGATTTTTTATTTTTATGCGTGGTTATCCAAAATTGTTTTTTCACACCTACTTCGAGTTTGAGTCCAACTCGTTTCTTCCACATGCCTATAACATCATAGTAAGGAGTTTGTATAACCCTAAATTTTGCGCTGGGATTCCCAGGCAGGTTTGTTGTCAAGATTATAGGATCCCAGTCAAATTCTGGGAGATACTTAGCCAGACCATGCATGCGGAAACCACCTGTATAAGAATCTGGTGGAAACTTATAAGATATTATTAATACTTTTTTCATCAAATCACCGTAAGGAGGGAATGTTTAAGAAGATGGCGGTCTTCCAATATCCTTTTATACCTTTCAACCGCAGTTTTACAACTATGTTCTTCGTCTTCTACATTTAGAATGCTATAACTGACGCTTTTTAGCTTCTCTAATATTTTTCCTATTGCCATTCCATACGTATCCCAGTTCACTTTTTATTACAGTAAAACGAATAAGCTTTGGATACTTTTAGATTTATTATTTTCGTTGCGAATTTAATCTGGAAGTATAGATTCAATAGATTTCTAATCTTTTTAAATGTATATGAATGTGGATGGGGTATATCTTTCAGCCAATTTAGCTTCTCCCTCACTACATGATAGAGGTATATAGGGTAAAGAAAAACATTTATTTCGAAAATAAGTATGCCATTAGATTTTAGAACTCTATGCATCTCTTTTAGGCATAAGATAGGATTTTCAGTATGGTCTAAAACATTGATGCAAAAAGCCACATCAATAGACTCGGATTTTAAAGGTATTTTTTCTGCACTTCCCCTTATATAAATTGTTAAAGTATCTGGCTTAAATTTTCCACCAGACCCCCAAAAAACATCAATTAAAGGGTCTAAACCTATTTTTATTTTGCATTCATTTCTTATATAATGCACAACGCCTTTTGGGCCACATCCGACGTCAAGAACAACTTTATCGCTAAAATCTATATTTGGAATAAATTTCGTCTTCCATTTTTTTTTCTTCCTCTTCGGCTACATTCCAGGTATCCCCAAAAAGTTCCTCCTCTTTTTGTGCTTCACGCCATCTCTCATGTCTCTTATTCATCTTCTTACCTCCTTACATCGCGCAAAAGCATTCTTATATCTTCTAATAGCAGCCCCGTAAGTATATTCCTCTTCTATTAGTTTATAAGCATTTTTCACAATTCTATCTAAATCGGGATAATTTAAAACCCTCATAACACTTTCTGCAATGCATTCTGGTGAGTTATCTTCCATGATAAACCCAGTTTCAGCATCTTTTATTACATCGGGTATTGCTCCAACTGGAGTTGCCAAAACTGGTGTGCCACAAGCCATCGCCTCAAGTATAATATTAGGTAAACCCTCATGGGTAGAAGGAAGAACGCACAATTTTAATTCGTTAATAAATTCTGGAAAAGAATCTTCAGGAACATGTTCAATAATTTGTACAGTATCACTGTCAACATGATCCATCAAGATAGATTTGACCTCGTTAAGGAGAGGTCCTTTTCCTACTATAACGAAGTGTAACTCTTTACAAAATTCGCGTATTTGCCTAACAGCTAAAGCGAACTCAATTGCTCCCTTTCTTTTGTCCAAGGTAGCAATAAAACCAACAATGTTTTCTCTCATTGTGTATGGTTTTGTAAATCGATATTTTTTATCTACAAATTGAGGACATACATAAGTTTTTG
>QEXZ01000003.1:0-16948 GCA_003160755.1 Methanomicrobiales archaeon | reverse complement strand
TTCGATGCGATTTTGATAAATAATGCTCTTACCTTCTACTATAATATAATCTGTTAAGTCTAATACTATTTTTCTAGTACTCCATAACACGAAAAACTTAAGTCTTGCAATAAGTCCGGATTTAGAATACTCAGAATAAATGTCTTGAGCTTCGTATAAGAAAATTTTCTTTCCCATAATTTTTGCAAACAGGACTGGAACAAACATTATAATAGGAAAAACAAAAACAACATCAACTTTCTTAGTGTATCTAACTAATCCAATGGTAAATCCAAATTGTGCCATTAAAAAACCTAATAAAGCTGTAAGATTCGATCTCTTGATACTTTCTATTTTTCTAACAAAACGTGTTGTTCCGATGACATGTATTTTTCTATTTTCGATATCTATTTCTCCATCATTTATTATATATACTTCCTGAGCTATTTTGCTGATTACTTTAGAAAACTTGAGAAGAAATTTCCCTGAACTAACATTTGTAACAGGATTTCCAATGATTGCTATATTCACTTTAACTTACACCTCCTCTTTTAAGCACGCTATGCACAGAGAAAACCACTCACGACCAATAACATCCCAGTCAAAGTACTCAACCGCGGTTTCTCGAGCTTTTCTTGATAAGCTCTCGATTAAGGAAGGATCTTCGCATAAGAGTTTAATTGCATTGATATAAGACCCTGCATCTGGAGTACAGAGGATTCCATTTTCTAAATACTTTATGGTTTGAGATATTTCACCAACGTCGCATGCGACTATTACTTTTCCTGATGCCATAGCTTCAAGTTCTGCCAAACCCAACTCTTTTTGAAAAAATAAGGCTATCTGAACCATTGATAACCACAGATCGAGCTCATCCCTTGGTACCCAACCTAAATGTTCAACATTAGGTAAATTTGAGAAATATTGTTTGTACGGGCCATCACCCATTATTATAAACCGGACATTAGGTAGCTCCCTCCTCGCCGCCTGAACTACGTCTAAAAGCAGCGGAACTCCTTTTTCATCAGTTAATCGACCTATAAACCCTACTCTTATGGAGTCACATTGATGGTTCATTTTACTAATTAGCTTGAGCATATTCACATCCACACCGCCGCTTATTACATGGATTTTTGCCGGGTCGATACCAAAATTAATCATGCCACCCCTTATGGAGTTGCTTTGAGTTCGTATGCAATCGGAGAGTTTGCATATCAGTTTACCAGTATTGAGATTGAGGATGTACATAAATTTTTGGGGTAATGTCCTCTTCGCCGGAGTGAGATAAGGACTGATCCATGGATAGGTATTTCCCTCTGAGTATATTATTTTTATCTTCATTATTTTTGCTAATAGTGTGGATAAAAAACCTGGCAGTCCATTATGTACTATGACTAGCTTTAGTTTTTTCCTTCTTAAAGTCATCATCTTCATTGCTGTTAAACACGAATAAATATGTATTAAAAAAAGAATCCTGTACACTTCCAACGTAGATCTAAGCGGATAATTTTTTACGGCAGGGAAATAAACTTGTTCAATAGAGAATCGCTCATTTATACGTATGGTTTTGCAATATTTTTTGTAAACAGGACTTAGTATAACCACATTAAAATACTTAGATAACTGAATGGCGACCTGATAATCTATTTCTTCAATGCCACCCCCCCTTTTTGTTCCCGCTTCGAGTAAAGACGGGCTAATTATACAAATGTCTACAATATTCATGTTAAGACCTCGCAAAATGATGGATTTAACATGTGTATTCTCATCTTTCATCTCCTATTTTAAGCATTCAATCGCCACTTCTAAAGCTTTTAGACCATCTTCACCAGTGATCGGCGGCTCTTCATCATTTCTAACTGCTCTTAAAAATGCCTCCAACTCAATCTTTAAAGGCTCACCAAATGAGCCACTTAGCTCCTTTACCACGTACGAACCATCTTCTTTATATTTACTGTATTCAAATACTTTTTGGTCGATAAACAATCCTTTTATAAATTTCTCCTTTGTAGCGATATTTATCTCTCATATTTTAAACGGCGTTAGCCAATTAGTAGTTATATGCGTCAAAACACCATTTTTCATCTCAAAAGATAAAATTGCAAAATTTTCATTTTTAGAAATATTCTTTGACGTTAGACTGTATATTTTCTTAAATCCCGAATTTGTTAAATATCTGATAAGGTCAATATCATGAGTTGCTAAATCGATCACAACACCTACAAGTTCTACATCTGATAATCCGGCGTAAACCCTTGCATGATGTTTACCCATTGTTCCGACACCTATTACACCAACTTTAATCATGTTGTTTTTTCCTCCTTAATACTTTTATGGGCACTCCTGCAACAACTTCTTTGTTTTTCACATCTTTCGTTACAACCGAGCCAGCGCCTATAATCGCACCTTCTCCGACTACAATTCCAGGTAATATTGTTGAATTCGCTCCTATTTTCGCTCCTTTCTTTATTATCGGCCCTTTGAGCTCTGCACCTCCATACATCATATATTTGTCATTTGTTGTGACGGCACACGGACCCATAAACACATCATCCTCTATTACCGTATATGTGGTAATATAAACATTTGTCTGAATACGCACCCTACTTCCGATTTTACAATTCCCATCAACAACAGAATTTGTTCCAACCAAAACATCATCTCCTATTTCTGTATTCTCTCTAATCAATATATTATGCCCTGTTCTAAGATTCTTTCCAATCTTAACACCTGAATATATCACGGTGCCGCTTCTTATTATTGCGTTTTCACCTATTTCAATTGTCCCATCGTCAGAACTTCCAATTATAACATTGTCCTGTATCACACTGTTCCTCCCTATTTCCACCTTTCCGTAAAGAAACACATTTTTTCCTACCTTCTCACTCATAAGCATTCACAACCTCCACTACATACTCAAGCTTCTCTTTACTCAAAGCTGGATGGACAGGTATAGAAACTACCTCTTTACAGGCATGCTCAGCTTCTGGAAGCGTTAATTCGTTATACTCATTGAATATTGGCTGCTTATGTATCGGAGTTGGATAATAAACCCCGTAACCAATATCATTGTTTTTTAGGTGTATTAGAAATCTATCCCTTTCTTTGACCCTTATTGTACATTGATGGAAAACATGTTTTACGTTCTCCGCAATGAACGGCTTTTGAATTCTTTCATTATTCAACTTTCGGTTATAATACGTTGCATTTTTTATCCTTTGCTCATTGAACCAATCCAACCTTTTTAATTGTGCCAAACCAATTGCAGCCGCGATGTCCGTCATCCTGTAATTATATCCCAACGTGGTATGTAAATACCTTCCCCTTTGACCATGATCTCTTATCATTCTCGCCATTTTCGCTACTTTATCGTTATTTGTCGTAATCATCCCTCCTTCTCCAGTCGTCATGTTCTTCGTTGGGTAAAAGCTAAAACACCCCTCTCCAAAAGACCCAACCTTCTTGCCTTCGTATTCCGCACCATGAGCTTGACACGCATCTTCTATCAATGCTAAATCGTAATCCTCACAAATCTCCACCACACGTCTCATATCACATGGATGCCCATACAAATGCACGACTATGACAGCTTTTGTCCTATCACTTATCTTCCTTTCAGTTTCATCAGGATTGATATTGTATGTCTTCGGGTCTATATCGCAAAACACAGGCTTTGCTCCTTGCATTAAAACGCAAGATGCAGTGGAGATGAAAGAAAATGTGGATGTTATCACCTCATCACCTTTTCTTATTCCCAACGACGAAAGCGCAGTATGTAAAGCGGAAGTTCCACTATTTGTAGCCACTGCATACTCAACGCCAATATATTCTGCGAATTCTTCTTCAAACTCCCTAACCTTGGGCCCTTGGGTTAATATCCCGGAATTTAAGACTTCTTCAATAGCACCAATCATTTCTTCATCTATCCCTGGTTTTGCTATTGGTATATGCTCCCTTTTTGCAATCATGTATTTATTTACTCTCCCTTATATCTAACCCCAAAATGAACAATACCAACATTTAATTTTGGTACACAAATCCCTTTCTTATCATCAATCACCAATTCTATCGCTTCATTTGGACACAACGAGACGTAAGTCCCACATCCTGTGCAGAGATCGCCTTTTACAATTTCTCCAATTGTTGGTTTTTGTGTCATATTCTACATTGTCTTATCAGAACATCTCTATAAAGTCTTTCCGTCTTCTTTGCAACTTTTTCCCATGTGAATTCTTCTTCTACTTTTTTCCTGCCTCTTTTAGCCATCTCTTTCAGTCTCGATTTGTTCTTAAATAGCTCACAAGTTCTTTGAGAAAGTGCCACGTAATCTCCTTGCTTTACTACCACACCCCCTGTGGTAACTTCACATGCTTCTTTCATTTCTGGAATATCGTATGCTATAAATGGAGCGTTACATGCGAGCGCTTCTATTGGAACTATTGGGAATCCTTCCTTTGAACTGGGATGAACTAACAAACTCGATTCTTTCAACAGTTTCATCTTTTCTTCATCAGTTGCTTTCTTATAATATTTAATGAAACTATTTTTCCTGCTCATTTCTTTAATCACATCTTCATAATCTCCTCCACTGCTTACAATTACCAATTCCAAATCTTTTATTTCGGTTCTTGCCAATTCCACTGCCCTTACAGCATCCAAAACATTTTTGCGCTTGTTAAGCGTCCCTACATATATGACTTGATTGGGATTCTTTTCATCGGAATCAACATTATCTATCTGTTCTAAATCCACACCATTGTAAACAACTTCTATTTTTTCTCGTGGATAGTATTCTAACAATTCGGTACGTAAAGTTTCAGAAACTGTTATTACTTTATCATAAGGAAGACGTAATGCTATATTTCCAATACCCCATAACGCCATTGCACCTAATTCCCCCGCTTCATATCTTCTCCATTCTTTAAATCCTGTAAGATGGACAGAGCCTATGCAGGGAACTTTATTTTTTGCCGCCATAAAGACGGGGAAGAATGGTCTATAGAGAAGTGCATTGACAACATCAACATCACCTTCTCTAACCATCTTTTTTAGTTGTGAATACATTTCATATAATGCCGGTAAAGAGGCTATCGTTGCACCATACCTATATGGCTTTTTAGCTCTAATTATGTTAATACCATCAATAACCTCCTGATCTTTTAACAAATTATGTGACTCACTTGAATACGATGATGTTTTGTGGCATAGCACTATGACTTCATGTCCAAATTTCACAAGATTTCGAGCAACGTGAAACGTATGAACTACCCCCCCACTATCCAAATAAGGATAAAACACATCAGTTGCAAATACGATTTTCACTTGAATCACCCAATCCTGTTTCGTTTTTAAGTATATTTATGATTTCAATATGGTTCTGATATGCTTTTTTATCCGTACATATTTTGTAAACGTTTTTATGATTTTTGTATATATTATCAAACCATTCATCATAAATCCCCTTCTTTTTGATATGTTGTTCTAACGTGGTATCACCATCTATTTCTCTATCCCGGGCAATTTCTGCCGGAACATCTAAATAAAAAACAAATGCCGGTTTTGGAACAAAAATTATAGCTAACTTTTCTATTTGATTGGATAGATTATACATCCATTTCGCTTTATTTACGTCATCGTAAAAATATCTATCGAAAATGAGAAGGGACATTTTTCTGTTTTTTAAAATTTTAACCCATGTGTGATAAAGCCCCATCAATATTATACGAATTTCTGCAAAAAATTTTAATGCTGTTTTCAATAGTGATTCATGTTTTAAGTTATTTGAATTAAAATATGACTCATTTGAAACACTTCGTTCTAATTTTATTAAGCCATGTCCCACTTTTTTCAAGATTAATTTACCAAAAACCGTCTCACTATTAAATTGTTGAGTAAATCCCACTGAAATACCTTTTTGCCGAAAATAATTAACTAAAAGCTGAGCTTGTGTGGTCTTACCTGAGCCATCAATGCCCGTCATCACAATAACTTTTGGAAACATGACAATCACAATTTAATCTATGCTTTTGCGGTCTCCCCTTTTATTTTTGACAAAAGCGCAGATAGAATTAAATAGATTCCGCGTAGGTGTGAAAAATTTTAAAATATTATACAGTGTGGTACCTTCTAATCTATATTCAATTTCTTCTAAATAAAAAGAAATGTTAAAGAAAAATGGATTGAATTTGTTTTTATCAAAATCATCCAATTGAAACATGCATTTTAGTGTAAAATCTCGATCAAAGATATATGGAAAGTAGATGATATTATCCTTTACATATATATCTTGATAAAGTGAATCTAATTGATTTAAAATTAAATCAAATACTTTCCCCCACCCATTTTCATAAGCATAATCTCTACATTCATTAACATCAATACTTTTCTTTAGGTTCTTTAGATGTAAAAAGTCAAGTAGTGTTATTCTTCTATGACCAAATAAAGCATGAGGTAATAAGAGAAGAAAATCCGCCTCTTTATTTAATCCATAATATTCCACACCCAATAAGTTATTTTTAACCGCAGATTTCCTCAAAAAACTTTCGTCGATGAAATCCACTCCGACATAACATATTTCAGTGTACAAATCTATTTTCATATATCTTCCCTTAAACTTTGTTTCCGCAGGACTTGAATGGAGGCATACCATACCGTTATCCTCAAGAATAGTAATAAGTCTTTGCCTCTCTTCTTTTTGAATAAAGAGGTCAACATCATTTGGTGTGTGTGGTATGGTACTAAATAATTTTATTATAAAATATTCTAATTTGTGCTCATTTGCAATGCTGTTTATAAAAGTCACCGTTTCCTTAAAATCAATTGACCTCTGCATTTCGTCAGCTAATTCTTCTTGTTTTATAAAGGATATATCAATACCTCTCTCATTTAATTTTTGGATGAAATAATAACGCAGCCCATTTCTTTCAGCTAATTTTAATGTTCTTTTTAATATTTGATCTTTTTGATTTGAATTAATCACTTCGTCTACACTAATATCACCTTGATAATCGGGATCTACGATGGCAAATAAAATTTTCATGGGATCTAGGCTCTTCATAAAGTAATACCCCCCTGTATCAGTCCTTTGTATAGATTTTCTAATTTGAAAGAAATTATTTTTATATCATGTTTTTTTATTACAGATTTTCGCGCATTATCAGAGAGATTTTTACATAAAATTGGATTTTCTAATAGATTAATTATAGCTTCTGCTAATTCAAACTCGTTATTTGGTTGTATAAGTAATCCATTTTCTAAATTTGTTATCACTTCATCAAACGAACCCACATCTGAAGCAATCACAGGTTTACCAGTTGCCATCGCCTCTAATAAGGATAAGGGTGTATCCATAAGTATTGATATATCCATAACTGAGAATAGAGTAATAAATGGGAATACGACTATGTCAGATATCCCGTAAATTTCTTGAATATTATTATATTGACCTATAATATGAATATATTTCTCTATGTCGTTTAGTTTAATTAACTCATCGATTTCCTCTCTTCTTTTCTTCTCATATTTGTAGATATTCTTGGTCATTATTATGCACAATATATTTTCGTATTTGCTAGATACAGTACTTATAGATTTTAAAAAAATATCCAATCCTTTCCAGGGGGTTATATCTCCTGCGAATAAAATTATTTTTCTATCTGAAGGAATATTTAACTTATTTTTTATTTCGTTAGGTCTGTTTAAAGGTTTAAAAACAGTCAAGTCAATGCCAACTGGAACATATTTAACTTTATTTTCACGTATCCCGATGGATATCAAACTTCTTTTGGCAGCATTGCTCGTCACTACAATTACATCCGTAAAAATGCATAAAATCTTTGTTAGTAACTCGCTTTTTGAAGGATTTAAGATATTCATAATTTTTGGATAATAAGAATCTTTATTTTTGTTAGAAGGTGAAGAATATAAAGTGAATACAGATTTTACACCCATTATTTTTGAGCATATTCCTAAAATAATTCCCAAAACTGGGGAGACACTATGTCCATGAATAATATCAATTTTCTCATCTTTAATTGTTTTTATGAGTTTCATGGGTAACTTTGCTAAAAATACGAACATACCACTTGAGTAATTAGTAGAGTGCCCAATATTAATTCTGAGATATTTGATACCTTCAACGAATTCAATATTTAACTGGTTTCCAGAGCCTTTTGTTAGAGCAAATATTTTATGTTGGTGTTTTATTAAGTTTTGTGAAAGGGACTTAACAGTATTCCTGATTCCTTCGACCCATGGTGGATTTAAGTCCAATCCGATCATTAGTATTCTCATAATTTGTAATTTATCCTGCTTTAATTCCCCGATAAACTTAGGTGTATCGAGATATACAAATGTATATATCATTTCACAATGTGATCCTGTAATTTTTCTCTATAGTTTTCTAATGCTGTATCTAATTGCTCCTTGGTAACGTTTAACTCTTTTAAAAATTCCATTATTGGAGCCAACCTAGGTTTATGATCTTGCATGCATCTTTCCAATGCCTCTTCTCTTGTAATTTGACCCTCGCGAATCATCCTGCTATACATTTCATCATGTTCCGTAAACCCCACTAATTTGTAATAAATATAGTTCATTAGCGGATAAGCCGCATCATCTATTCTCCATGTGACAGTAGTATCATCGGATGCTCCCTTCCAATCCAATTGAGTATATATTGTTGATAGAACTTCCTTTTCATTCCAGGGGATACAATCATAAAAAACTACGTATTCAATGCCCTTTGGCCTAACAACAGATTCAAAGAAGAAAACAGTTGCTGCTACAATATATTCTTTAAAGATAGATAAACGATAATTATAAGAATTGCCTAGAAAACACATTAAAAACTTAAGCGATATCCTTACCTTATCGTATGTTGAATATTCTCCCCGGTCATCTGGAAAAACACCTAAAAACCCGGTTTTAAAATGTTCCTGTTCAAAGCTGTTGCTTCCCACTATTATCAAAGGAATTTTGTTCTTTTTAGCATAGTTATACATCTGAAGTTCAAGTGTTTTATCTCCACTATTAAGAACAGGCACTATCGTATTAATTGCGGGTTTTTTGAGCCATCCGTGGAATTTTGTCTTAGTATTTTCTTTAGATTGCCTGATCTTTTCCCTATCCTGTCTAATCCAGACATGGTCTATACCTAAAATATCAACCATTCTTTTTATATTCCGAATACCCTCTGGTGTTATAGCACCAAAGTCGCATGTAACTGCCAGGGCATTCATTTTATATTTTTTAACTATTTGGTGAAGAACCAAGGCGCTATCGCGCCCCCCGCTTAGTTGTACGAGACAATCATACTTATCGCCTTTATCCCTGTACTTAGACAGCACTCTTTCCAGTTCTCTTTCTCCCAAAACCTTCATGGGTTCATAGTTCAAGCAGTAGTTGCAAACGCCGTTTTCATCAAATTCTATCCCCGGGAATGTCCCTGGCAAGATGCATCTCGTGCATCTTTTCATATTTGTAAAATACTCCTCTATATTTTCGTTCTTAATTTTCATTTCCCTCTTCTCATATACCTTAAGAATACCTTCGCGGATATCACCATCCCTTTCAACTCGTGCAACCCATTTTTCCTCAATATATTCTTCATTGCTATTGGCATGTAAGAGGGACTTAAATAGGATTCCTTCAGTGCCCTATCTACATAATCCTCTATATCTTCCTTTGTAAACTCTGGATAGGATACGATGCATTTCTGAAAACCATCTTTGTCAAGAGAATTTCCTAAATCATCAACCAGCAAAAATCCATTCTCCTTAACGTAATCATAAAACTCCGTGCCCGGAATCGGTGTTGCTACTGCAAACTGCACGAGGTTTGGTTTAATCCCCTTCACAAACCTTATCGTCTGCTCTGCGGTCTCTTTCGTCTCTCCGGGCATACCGAAGATAAAATCCGCTAAAATCATGAGTCCCGCTCTCTTTGCATCTTTTGTAAACTTCCTGCTGTCACTCGTTGTAATCCCTTTTTTGATATTTTTAAGTATCTCATCACTTCCCGATTCATATCCCACATCCAAAAGCCTGCAACCAGCCTCTTTCATCGCCTTCATAGACTCATAATCAAGATTTGCCCTTGCATTACATGACCATGTGATATCCAGCCCTCTTCGTAGGATCTCGCTGCACACTCCCTTAATTCGGCTTTTACCTATTGTAAAACTGTCATCCTCAATAAAAATCTCTTTTACTTCTGGTAGTTCCTTCGTGATATATTCAAACTCATCCACAACATTCTCAGCACTTCTTACTCTGTATTTTCTACCCATAAGGGTTTTTGGCCATGAGCAGAAGGTGCATCTATTTGGACATCCTCTACCCGTGAATATCTGAACCATCGGGTAGAGCGTGTGACCCAGAAAGTAGTCTTTTATATTGAGGTGCTCTTTGTATACTTTTGATACAAATGGTATTTCATCCAGTTCTTCGGATGTTATGAATTCTCTATCTGGATTATGTATTATTTTGCCGTTTTCTTTATAGGATATCCCGCTTATATTCTCAATACTCTTTCCATCCTCAACAGCCTCTGCAATATTCCGTACAGTGAAATCATATTCAAGCCGTGCAGCGAAATCTACTCCACCATTTGTTAGTATCCTTTCTGGGAATTGAGATACTGGAGGACCTACCAATACTGAAACTGCCCCGGTTCCATCTTTCAGCAACTTTGCTACGTTGCTGTCATTTCTCAAACTCGAAAAGTTGCTATCAACAACAATTAAATCGGGATTAAACTTTCTCGCATCTTCTTCTACTTTCTTTCTGTCCCACTTAAATGCAATAGCATCGGCCAGTTTGACAGTATGCTCCTCTCTTGCCAATACTCCCGCAGCATAAGCTAACCAGATAGGATAATACAGTGTGCCACCTCTTGCGGCAACTCCCTGCCACCTGCCGCATCTGACAAAGTTATCTATGAAAGGCGGGTTAAGTAAGTATATTTTCATAGAAGCTCCTTAAACTCCTCGATACTCCTCTCAGCCTGTTTTAAAATGGACTTCAACGTTTTCAAAGCGATAATTTTTCCTGCATGGACTGGAACAGTTACCAGTCTATCCTTTTGTTCATGGTATAAATAACAGTGGATACCTATCATCCTTATCTCCACAAATCCCGCTCTCCTCAGTGCTTTCGCAACTTTATCCCCCTGTGTAACTCTTGGAAGTTTCATAAGACGGCCTCAGCCGCAACCTCGACCGGAACCACCAGAGGAATTGGCTTTCCAAGAGCTCTTAACGCCTCGATATACCCTGCAATAGCCTCTCTTGCATTAGCGTCAGCTTCCTCCCACGCATCTCCTTGAGTGATGCACCCAGGAAGAGAAGGCACTGTAACGGTATAACCTCCCTCATCATTCCTCTCAATGAGAATTGTAAACTTCAACTCTATTGGCTTGATTCCCATGTGCCTTCACCTTACGGTTTATTATATTTTCTCTTTTATAAATACCTCTGTTACGCTATCCCAATGTGGCTCTCCTACAGTAAGCAATGTCCTCTCCATCCTCTCCACAATCTTCTCCCAATCGTAATTCTCCGCAACGAACTCTCTTCCACTTTTCCCCATCTCATGCCTTAACTCTTCATTCTTATACAATTCCGCTATTCTCTCTTTATATTCCTTTTCATTTGTGGCATACATCACTTTTTCACCGGCAACATTTTTAATTCCCGGTAATTCAGTTGAAATCGCTGGCTTTCCACATGCCATGTATTCAAATAACTTCAAAGGAAGGGCACTTTCTGATATTTGACTTTTTTTAAAAGGTATAAGGCAGACATCTATTGCAGAGATATATTTTGGCACCTGAGAATAAGGAACCATTCCCGTAAAAGTTACCCTATCGGATACTCCACACTTTTTAGCCAATCTTACATTTTCATTAAATCCCCCCTCTTTTCCTACTACTACCATCTTTATTTCCACATCTAAATCTTTTAAAGCCCCAAAAACCGGCTCTAAATCAACCCATTCTCTTAATACGCCAACATAACCAATGATGAAACCATCGAGTCCAAGTTCTTCTTTTGCATTCCCGTAATTTCTAAAAAGATTCGTATCAACGCCATTCGATATTACCTCACATTTACCATCGGGAATGCTATACGCTATTTTCAGCATATCTGTTGTTACCGTCACTTTTTCTGCTTTTTCGATATTCCTTCTTACCATTAAATCTCCCAAAATCCCACCAAAAGGTCTCATCAACCGAGGAATCTGTGTTGATTCTTTTATCATCGCACCTAAATCATCTGCCAGGTCATAAACAGTTTTTACCCTTTTGGCAGCCACGTATCCTGATATTAAAGTGCTGTAGTTTAGATGGACGTCAAAATCTTCTTCTTTCAAAAGTTCTTTGACTTTTCGTCTGAAAAGCAATTCTTGTAAGATAGGACTGACCTTTTTATCAGTCAAATAATAATAATCAATTCTTTTGAAATCATCATCGAATTCGCTGCTGTATGCTTCGAGATTGTCCTGCCCTCCTTTCCACCAGTCGTTTATGCTCAATACCGTAACCTCGTGTTTTTTGGATAAATATTTTACAAATTGATGAGGTCTGTTATGCTGTGATTTCTTCAAATCAACAATAGAGGTTATCAGGATTCTCATAGCTCCTTCTGACTAGTTCTCCTGCATTTGAATATCACCGTTCCTCCTTCGGTATATGGTTCTCCAGGGTCCACACACTGCATATATGCATGTCCTGTATCTTTTGGCGTTGTTAATCCAAGCTCCACAGGACACCACTTATGCTCTAATATCAGGGCGTAATGAAGTAGCGTAGGCAATGCATGAATGCACAAAGCGTCTGTTCTCTCCACAACTATTCTCGGACCATCGATAATAATTTTGTCTCCGATCTTGTGCACCACGCATTTTCCTCTTATCTCATGAACCACAATTTCTAACATATATCATCCTCTTATTTCACCCACTATCTCAACAATTCTTTTCCCTGCTTTTCCGTCTCCAAATGGATTTTCCCAGTTGTTTTCTCTCTCAAGCATTAGCTTGACACCTTCAAATATCTTCTCTGGCTCTGTTCCTACCAGCATGTTCGAGCCAACCTCCAATGTCTCTGGTCTTTCCGTATTATCCCTTAAAGTAACACATGGCACCCCTAAGATGCATGTTTCCTCTTGAACACCACCTGAATCTGTTAAAACCAATTTAGCTTTTGATTCCAATTGGAGAAAAGAAAGATAATCAACTGGTTCAATAAATTCTATGCCGTTCGCTTTTAACCCAAAATGATTCATCATCTTCCTTGCCCTGGGATGAATCGGATAAATCACCGGTAAACCAAATTCGTCTGAAACAAGTTCTAAACCGCTGATAATTCCTTTAAACCGCTCTTTAACATCAACATTCTCCTGTCGGTGCGCTGTAACTAAAAAATAATTTTTGGGTTCAAGATGCAGGTCATTAAGTGCGTTGTTTCTATCTTTTGCGATTTCTAAATTTTGGAAAACGGCATCCACGATCGTGTTTCCGGTGACAAAAATCTTTGTATCAGGGATTCCTTCACCAAGTAAGATTCTCCTCGCGGTTTCCGTGGGTGCAAAAAGGTAATCAGAGCAGTGATCAGTCAAAACTCTATTTATCTCCTCGGGCATTCGTCTATCATAACTTCTTAGACCTGCTTCTACGTGGCCTACATCTATATGGAGCTTCGTTGCGGCCAAAGCACCAGCTAAAACTGTGTTCGTATCTCCTTCAACCAAAACAGCATCTGGCCGTTCTTTCTGTAACACCGGCTCCACTCCGCTGAGGATCTTCCCCGTCTGCTCGCCGTGTTTACCAGAGCCGACATCTAAATTGTACTTTGCCTCCGGCAATTCGAGCTGTTCAAAGAAGACGCGGTCCATGGTGTACGAATAATGCTGACCAGTGTGGAGAATGAAATAATCTAACCCTTGTTTTTCACACGCTCTAATAACAGGCGACATCTTAATAATTTCCGGTCGTGTCCCTAAAATGATGCAAATCTTCATTTATCCCCCTTCCTACTGATCAACCTCGAAATGACATTCAACACCAGCCCGATAAACACTCCTAAGATACCCACAACAATAAAGAACCCCGCAAGCATCGTAAACGGCATGGAGAAATAGCCGGGTTGGTTGTATTGCCGCAAGAGCATCAAGCCGAAATAGAAACCGATCAAAGTGAACACAAATCCCGGTAGCCCGATGAATAACAGCGGTCGTTTCTCGGTTATCAACCCAAGAATATAATTGAGCACACCAAATCCATGTGAGATGGGATCTTTCGTCGAAGTCTTGCCGTTACCGTAATTGCAGTGAATTGGCACGTCATTGATCCGCAGTTTCTGATCTCGCGCAGCCATGATCATCTCGGATTCAATTGAAAATCCTTCTGATTTCAGATTTTCTCTCGGCAATGCCTCTACAGCTTTTCGATTCAATGCTCTGAAGCCAGACTGCGAGTCTCTTGTCAATCTTCCCGCAGCCGTGGTAATATCCAGCACTACCCTTCCAAGTCTTCGGTAACGCGGCATTTGGTTGAGATTCCTGAATCCAATAACTACATCCGCAGTATCATCTTGAAGCAGTTGTATTAGCAGCGGTATCTGATTTGGATCGTGCTGACCATCACCATCCAGCAAAACAAGAGCATCGAATTCACCCTCTGTCGCATATTTCAGCACCGTCTTTATAGCCGCGCCCTTACCGTTATTCTCCTCATGCGAAACGACCACAGCACCTGCCTCCGTTGCCACTTCTGCGGTATCATCGGTAGACCCGTCATCTACCACCAGGACCTCATCAACGTGTTTCCGGGCTATTAATACGACTGACCCGATTGGTACTCTTTCATTATAACATGGAATCGCGGCAAGTGTTTTCATCCTTCTACTCATCATATCACTCCTCTCGTAAAAACAACATGAACTTGTATATTTGATATACCTATATATCTGTTCCATTCATCTTTAAGCCCATGCCCATCAACAGCTCAATCTCAACCCTGTCGCTTATAGTTGACTTATTTGCTCTGTTAAAATTAAAAATTCCCATAGCCATGTTCATCCTGCACAATTACTTTTGCTCTCATGCTCTTCGCTATTTTCGGTGTGTTATCTGTCGAATTGTCTGCCACGAGGATTTCGCCGTCAATATGGTGCTCGTTGAACACCTTCTGTATCTTCTCTATGCACTCCCCGATGGATTTCCCTTCGTTCTTTGTCGGGATCACAACCGATACCTCTGTCATGTTACCACCCCAATGCTATGTTCTTTATACATCATCTAATCATCCGCCAATTGTCCGCTAATTGTCCGCTAATTGTCCGTTTCATCCGCAAAATATAGTGGACTCCTCTCCCCTTACCCACCATCTCGATAAGTTCTTTATCTACCATATCAGCTAGCTCTTCATGGGCAACTGTTTTTCCAACACCGCAAGTTGCCGTTTCTCAAGCCCTTACGCCAATACCTTTGCAAATCCGCATAACTAAATGCTGTTTTCATCATTGTACATTGTACCGTTATATACGCTTATTTCCTTCTCATTAGCCTCATAGCGAAATAAGACCCCATTATAACAGCTATTATCACCAATACGCTCAATATTAGGATTGTTGTTTTCAATGGCTCTTCTGGTGCTGGTGCCGGTGAGGGGATTGGTAAAGGAGAAGGTGTAGGCGCAGATTTTCACACAACTTTTTTACTTTTATTTTTTATACCCCCTGGTATCTTATAAAAGCATAAATGCAACGAAGAAAACTATCCGTCATCTGCGCAGCTTACTTGCTTCTCGTAACATGCGCGGAGCTGGTGACGATTTACAATCCAAAAGCAGGTATTGCATCACATGCTGTCATCCTGTTCGCACTGCTTTTACATTCCGGAATGGAATCAGATAAGGATAAAAAGTTATCTACATTTCTTTTGGCTCTTATTCTCGCCCCGCTTATCCGAATACTGAGCCTGTCTATGCCGTTTATTCACTTCAGCAAGATTTCCGGGTTCTTGCTCATTTCTATTCCTATATTCATTGCAATCTTTACCTGCATGTGGTTGCAAGCACTCCGACCAAAAGATATTGGGCTTTACTTACCAAAGTTGAAACACCTGCCGATTGGCGTGGGCGTGATTCTCCTCGCTATACCCTTTGGAATAATAGAATATCAAATTTTGAAGCCCGCTCCTTTTCCAGGATTAGAGTCAGGAGCTGTGAATTTAATCACAGCATCGCTAATTTTCATTGTATGCACGGGTTTCTTAGAGGAGCTTGCATTCAGAGGCTTGATCCAATATAACGCAATAAACTTGATGAGCAAATGGTGGGGGATTCTTTTTGTATCTACAATTTTCGGTGTGCTTCACGTTGGAAACCTATCCCCGTGGCATTTGGATTGCGTGCTTGCTTTTTCTGCTGGGTTTGTGTTCTCAATAGTGCGGGAAAAAACAGGCTCGATCTACGTAATAAGCATTTCTCACGGTATTATAAACATCATTTTGTTCTTGATTGCACCCTACTATTTTTAAAAACTCCTTTTCCGCTTCCTCATACAACTTTTCCGCATCTTCTATAAGTCATTTTGTATCTCTTTGTATTCATAAGAAAAATCTCGTGATAACAGATTGAAATAGAAATTGACACTGTATTCCTTTTTCATCTCTTCCTCTTCTTTAATTCAATATATATGATATATCCTGCAGATGTTAATAAACCTATGGGAAGAAGGATAATATTTAACACAAAAGTGCTTGATAAAATCTTGACTGTGTTGCTAATTATTTCTATTACTGCAGCATCTGCGCTAACAATCTACGTAATCACAGCACCCAAGAAAGGAGAAGAATTCACTGAGTTCTACATCCTTGGTCCAAGCGGAAAAGCAGCAGACTATCCTACAAGCCTTTCGGTTGGCGAAAAAGGAGAAGTAATAGTCGGCGTGGTTAATCACGAATATG
>QEXZ01000299.1 GCA_003160755.1 Methanomicrobiales archaeon | reverse complement strand
ACGAGTATGGCGGTACGGAATTAGTTACGACTGTTTATGGGCTTTGCAGTCAGGTTGCTCATGATTATAATTGGCGAACTGCAGTCAGGTTGCTTGGGATGAGTCCAGAACTCATTGAGCGTTTGTTGAGGTATGGGGATAAAGAGTTAGTGATGAATGTTTATGGGCTTAGCAGTGCGGTTGGCAGATATAGCTGGCAAACTGCTGTCGGTTTGCTTGAAGAGAGTCCTGGCCTCATTGGTAGAGCGGGCTATGAAGGCTTGGAGAAAGTAGCATATAGGGCTTCAGAAATAGCAAAGGCGGAAGGAGAAGAAAAAGCAACCTCTTTTGTGAGGGGTGAGGCGTCGGAATATGCTGATTTTTTTGAGGCTATCACCGAAGGTCTTGAGCTGGAGAGAGTAAAACCCGTATTGTTACATTATCTGAA
This sequence comes from Methanomicrobiales archaeon, assembly GCA_003160755.1. Taxonomy (GTDB): domain Archaea; phylum Halobacteriota; class Syntropharchaeia; order Alkanophagales; family Methanospirareceae; genus QEXZ01. The sequence continues at coordinate 791 of QEXZ01000299.1, read as the reverse complement.
TGCATTGTTGGGTTACAGGATCGAGATTGTGGAAGTACAAGGAGCAGCTACAACTGATGGTGAGCGAATCCTTCTTCCGGGAAGAGTTAAAGAGTTCAAAGAGGAAGACAGGAATTTCATTATGTATAAAGTTCTGGCGACACACGAAGAAGCTCATTTGGAATATGGTAGTTTTGATTTTGAGTTGATGAGGGTTCAGGACGTTGTGAGTAGGATAAAGGAAAAATACAAGAGTGTTCAATAAATAGAGAAAAAATCCTAAATGTTATTTTGCTTGCAATTGTTTGACAAAGATTTAAGTGGATGATACTATCTCTTCAACAAAATTTAAAATTTTGTTCTTTCTCATATAAAACAATTCCTTTTGATGAAACTAACCGGATAAAGGCACTATTAATCTCCTCTGCACTCTTTTGTTAGTTTCCTTTATAATTAGTAAATCTCTATCGAAGCTTTTTCTCTCGTTTTTAGTCGCATAAGAACCAAATAGAATTATTTTCTCAGGTTTATACTTTGAGACTACAAAATCAATCAATCTTTCTAAGTCAAGTAAGTTGCCCATTTTTCCCCCTTTTTTCCTCTTTAATACTTGCCAGGTTAACGGATTTTTAGGGGTTTTCGGTTTTTGACTGCCGAATCAAGCCCAATCCAAACGACAAATCCAGTGTGGGGCGAGTCGCATATTACACGTTTGACGAATATCTCGACAGCGATACGTTTGATGCGATATACGATGTATTTTCAAAAGAAGCGGTGCTCAAAGGTGGTTTTGATAAGTACGCAGAATCAAC
>QEXZ01000298.1 GCA_003160755.1 Methanomicrobiales archaeon | reverse complement strand
GTGTCGAGATAAAACTCGAAACTATCTGCACTCAGTCCTTTTGATTCGATGTTCTGCTTCAGCAGCTCGTAAGAATGAACACGCTGCGAACCCGAAGCGAGCTCTACTCGTGGATGCATCAGGTCAAACGCATTGCAAGTATCTCTGTCTTTACTTTTCGCTTCCGCATCCACATCAGCGGGCTGCGCATAAAACGGTTTTATCGCACAGGGCCAGTCCGTGATGAAATAAAGCTCGCCTATCATCGCACCCAGGGTATGTTCAGCAGAAGTGCCGAGGTCTTCACCCCATTCTATCTCCTCACCCGCTTCAGAAAGTGCTTCTATCGCTTCTTCATACGTTATACGCCTGAACGGTGTTTTCGGAACTTCCAACGGCAACTGCAAATTCAACTTCGCTAAGCCCGGATAATCTGCAACTTTTGCATATACAAACGCAATAAGCTCCTCCAGCATCTTCATTACCTCCTTATCCGATACAAAAGCGACTTCTATATCCATTGAAGTAGCTTCGTTAAGATGTTTCGTGGTGTCGTGCTCCTCCGCGCGGAATATCGGCGCTATTTCGTACACGCGGTCAAACCCAGAAGCCATGAGCATTTGTTTATAAAGCTGTGGACTCTGATTTAAGAACGCTTCTCGCTCGAAATAAGAAATAGGGAACAAAGCTGTGCCGCCTTCCGTTGCTGCACTCACTATCTTTGGCGTGTTTATTTCTATAAATCCGCGTTCATCGAGGAACTCCCGTATCGCCTTGAGAACACGGCTGCGAATGATAAATATCTGCTTTGTTCTCTCGATTCGCAAGTCCATGAATCGGGCATCTAACCTCGTATCCAGTTCCGCACCAACCTTTTCAGTGGTGTCCAGCGGTAAAACCTGCGATGCCTCACTTAGCACTTCCATTCGTTCGGGTATTATCTCGTATCCATTCGGCGCCTTGGACTCGCTTTTTACTTTGCCTTCTATTGCTACTACCGATTCGCGAGGCACTTTTTTCACGCGTGCAAACAGTTCCTCTTCCGTCTTTTTACGGTTCAGTGTAACCTGAGCGAAACCGCCGAGGTCTCGCACGATAAGGAAAAAGACGCCACCTAAGTCCCGCTTCTCATGCACCCAGCCTGCTATGCATACGTGCTCTCCATCATTGTCTGCGGTTATTTCAGTTGAGTACTTGCGGTTGTGTATCAGTGACGACATAGTCATTACTTTGCTTTTGTTCTTAATATTAAAA
>QEXZ01000297.1 GCA_003160755.1 Methanomicrobiales archaeon | reverse complement strand
TCGTGTGGTTTGCACCGGGATAAACCAGATAAGAAAAGCCAAGCTGTCTTATTCTTCTTAATCGCTGCATCTCCACGGTATCTATTATCGCGATTGCAAGGTCGTCTATTTCTATGTATCCATGTATGGGGTCTTTTATTACCTTTTGCATGAATCGGTTCTTTCCCGCTTATTAGGAAAGGAAAGATTTTGTTTAATTCTATTTTTGGATATATACGGCATAATATATATTTGTAGCAAGGAAACAGAAAATAAATTAAGGACGCAGATTAACACAAACCTTTCTTTCAGAAAGAAAGCTTTACCAAAGAAATTTGTTTTTCTTTTAGCACAGTTTTTCTTTTTTTTGAAAAAGAAAAAGTGTTGCGTAAATCAGTGTAAATCTGTGTCTTAAATAGAAAGAAGCTATACCTTATCAAAAAATGAAGATAACCGTCTTAGGAGGACACAAAGAAATCGGTGGGAACAAGATATTAGTGGAACATAAAGGAACGAAAATTTTATTGGATTTTGGTATGAGTTTTAGTCAGGCGGGGAAATATTTCTCGGAATTTTTACAGCCGCGGAAATGTGCTTCATTAACCGATTTTTTCGAGTTTGGCTTGCTGCCGCGGATTAAAGGGATTTACCGTGAAGATTATCTTAGCCACATGAATATGGCGAAGGAGGAGAAGGAAGTAGACGGGGTTTTTATCACACACGCCCATGCAGACCATGCACAATACATCCATTTCTTACGATTTGATATCCCGATTTATTGTACCAGAGCAACCGAAGTCATTTTGCGTGTTTTAGAAGAAACAGGAAGCAATCCGCTCTCTGAATTGGTTACTGCCTGTGAGGCGTTCACGTTTTATACGAACAGGAAAGGAACACTGAGCAGAGTTACGCGAAAGAACACTGATTTTGTTCACGTGCGAGATATTGAAGTAATGGAAGCATACCAAAAAGTAAAGGTTGGGTCTTTAGAAGTGGAATTAGTGCCGGTAGACCATTCTTTGCCCGGTGCTTGTGGTTATATTATTTATTCAGACGCCGGGAATTTAGTTTATACCGGCGATATTCGGTTTCATGGTTCAAATCAGGAATTAAGTAAGGAATTCGTAAAGAGAGCAAAAGCAGCCAGACCCCGATGGCTGCTGTCGGAAGGAACGAGAATAGACAGCAAGGAAAAAGATAGTGAAGAAGGAGTTAAAAGGAAGATTGCCGAATTTATTGCCGAATCAAAATTTCAGCTGGTTTTTGTC
>QEXZ01000296.1 GCA_003160755.1 Methanomicrobiales archaeon | reverse complement strand
GAGGATTTTGTAAGAAAGGAAAGACCGGAGCGTGCGGAAGTCGGAGAGATAGAAGTGGAAGCGTACGAAGGCACGATTAAACCAATAGAGCGATTTGCGCAGAGTTTTATGCTCGTGCAGATGGGTACGTTCGTGAACATCGGCATGGAAATGGTTGCGACAGAGAAGGAGATAAAAAAGGACACGGGTATGATGCTGGAAAAACAGGACTCGATGCTCGAAAAACAGGATGCGGCGCTGGGAAAACAGGACTCGATGCTTGGAAAACAGGACTCGATGCTCGAAAAACAGGACTCGATGCTTGGAAAACAGGATGAAACCATAGGGGCGATAAGAGAAGTCTCGGAAAAGACAGACCAAAGTAAAGAAGACATCGTTTCGGAGATAAAGGGTCTAAGAGGGGACTTGAAGTCATACATGGAAGAGAGATTTGGACGGATAGAACAAGAGATAGTAGAGATAAAAGCTAAAGTCGGTATGTTTTGACACTTTTTCTTTTTTTCTAAAAAAGAAAACCTGTGCTAAAAGAAAAAGTAAAATCATTCTGGTGTAATTACCTCCAGGAAGTCAACTCTTTCAAAATCAGCATCGAAAGAGGCTATTTTAGTAATTCCGTATTGTTTGCATGTGGCTGCGATTAATGCATCGTTTGGAAGAAGTTTATATTTTGAAGCCAATGAACTCGTAATTTCAACAACTTCTTCGGTTATAATTAAAAATTCTATCTCAAATTCATCTGAAAACTTAGAAAATTCTCCGTAAAGATTATTATTCTTCCTAAAATCTTTTCTGCATCGTCGTCACCGGAAAATAAACCGATTATAACGCTTGAATCAAGGAATATCCGTTCTTTCTGTGACATATTCATGGTATAATTCATTTAGCTCCTCCGAACTGATTTTTACTTTTAAAATCCCTTTATACTTTTGAAGCCGTTTCTTCAATAAAGAGGTATCTTTAATTTCAACCTTAACTTTTGTTCCCACTTCCATCTCCACGGGCTCCAGCGGTTTAAACACACCATCTTCATACACAACTTCTATTGTTTTTTGCATTGCGACAATAACACCTCATATAATTCTATTGCTTTTTCTGTATATAAAATATAACTGCCTTCTATTTAAGACACTGATTTACACTGATTTACGCAACACTTTTTCTTTTTCAAAAAAAAGAAAACCTGTGCTAAAAGAAAAACAAATTTCTTTGGTAAAGCTTTCTTTTTGAAAGAAAGGTTTGTGTTAATCTGC
>QEXZ01000295.1 GCA_003160755.1 Methanomicrobiales archaeon | reverse complement strand
CGCTACCATAAGAACTTGCTTTGTGACTGCAAATAACTTTTTCTCTAAAGAGAAAACCTTAACTAAAAGAGGGGCTAAAAATCGTACATGGGAGAATCTGTACAGGGAACAGCATCCCTAGTTTTTGCGAAGCAAAAAGGGTTCCTTTCTTAGCACAGGTTCTTTCTTTAGAAAGAAAGTGCTATAACAAAAATACATAAATGTAAGAGGTGAAAAAATGGCGACAAAAATAAGAATCCCCCGCAGAGCTGTTGAGGTCTTAGAGAAACCCATAGAGAGGACTGCGATAGAACTAATAGCGATAGGGCTTTACAGAGACGGAAAGATAACATTGCGGCAGGCTGCGGATTTGGTTAGTGTGGATGCAAAGGAAATGCTGGAAGTGCTTGAAAAACACGATACATACATAAACTATGGAATAGAAGAGTTGGAAGAGGACATCGTATATGCAAAGAGTGGTAGGTGATTCCGATGTCATCATTCATTTGGCAAAATTGAACAAATTGGACTTGATAAGGGAACTGTATGAGTGTGCTCATATACCAAGATATGTGGAGTTGGAGATGGTGCGTTATCAATACGATGAGGTTGGCATAATCGAAGACGCAGTTCGCCATGGGGTTTTGAAGGTTTATGAAACCGATGATAGCAAGGCAAGAAGTATTGCAGGGAGATATGGTATTTATATTGGAGAGGCACACGTTAAGGTGTTAGCGGAGGAGTTGTACGCCGAGATATTCCTTTCAAATGAGAGGAAAGTGCGAATTGCCGCCAAGGAAGAGGGGTTTTTTGTTGCTGGGACAGTAGGTGTAATACTAAGAGGAATGAATCAGGGCTGTTTAACCAAAGAAGAAGCGATAAAATTGCTGAACAAACTAAAAGCGAGCAAATTCAGAATACATCCAAATATTATGGATAGTGCGATAAATTCGATTGAAGAGTAAAATAGAGCATAGAAAGAGGTTTTATGGAAGGTTCGAGAGGAAAACAGGTATGAGCGGTAAAATATCAGTCATAATCCCGACAAAGAACGAAGGGAAATCCACCGGCATCTGCATCCAAAGGATACAGAAGGTGTTCAACGAGCACCATATTGACGGCGAAATCATCGTGGCAGACAATTCGACAGATAACACACCGAAAATAGCGAAGAGCATGAGAGCAAAAGTAATTGTGCAGGATGAACATGGCTATGGAAATTTTTAATTTTAACAGAGCAAATAAGTCAACTATAAGCGATACACACTCGGGATTTCGGGCAT
>QEXZ01000294.1 GCA_003160755.1 Methanomicrobiales archaeon | reverse complement strand
CTTCTTCCCATCGCTTCACTCGCTCTTTCACTTTTGGAAAGGAAGCCATCATGGATAGCAAAGTCCCGCCCATCAATGTGCAGCCCAGCATCTCCGACTCTTTATGCTTGAAGCTTCTACCTGTAACATCCCCTACAATTTCACTGCCTCTGAATACTTCGGGTGCCCATTCGTCAGTGGTGGCGAGAACGCCCGAAGGTGCAACCGCAGCCATTCCTTTATGCCCGGAACCCACAACAAAGTCCGCACCTATTTTTTTACCGTTCACCGACACCATGCCCACGGAATAAGCGCCATTGTATAAAAAAGGGATGCCATATTCCTTTGCAACCTTCCCAACGCCATACACATCGTGTTCGTTTCCGAACCGATAATCAAAATGCTCGATAATAATCAGTTTCGGTAGTCTTCCCAGTTCCTCCTTCACGTTCTCTATTTTTTCTGCTACTGCATCACCGGTAATTATGTTTTTCTCGCCAGATGGCACTTCTTTAATTACGCCGCCGGCATTTTCTACTGCTAAGAATTCCGTGTAATGCGCCAAATCGGAAACTATCACGACGTCACCTTTATCAAGCAGCGACGAAGCAACAGCCTGAAAACCTCTTCTCGCACCCGGTACAACCCTTGCTTCATCCATACCCACGAAATCAGCTAATTCCGCATGGAATTCATCCACAGGCGGTTTTCTGATCTTATCAAGCCTGCCCTCCAGACACTTATCACAGACTGAATATCCATCGCCATAAGCAATAAGTGCTTTTCTCGCTTCTGCCGTTAATCGCCCACCCGGTTGGATAGCATTAATGTTTATGAACTCTTCTTCGCGTGTCCTCAGTTCAATCCTGTCATCAACGTACTTGATTGGGCTGCCTTTACCCTCTTTCAAATCTCTTATAATAGTCTCTAAACGAGCTATGCCGTCCAAGAGTTGCGCTTCTTCGTTTTCGTCGAGCCCCGTGGGTAACGCATGCCTGAATATTTCCCGCAGGTCTTCGAGTGCGAACAGCGCTTCGTATATTTTTCTTGCTCTTATGTCCATTTTTTGTTTTATTTGGATATTATAAGAGAAGCATTTTATATCTAACCTTTTTTTTTAGAAAAAAATAATCTATGATGATCAACTCATACGACTTCGGCAGGATTGTAGTGGATGGAAAAGCATATACAAGCGATGTGATTATCTTTCCTAATAGGGTCAAGGACAACTGGTGGAGAAAAGAAGGACATGCTCTTCACATAGAAGATATTGAATTAGTGGTCGAAGAGA
>QEXZ01000293.1 GCA_003160755.1 Methanomicrobiales archaeon | reverse complement strand
AAGAAGGAGCGAATCGAATTGTCATACAACCCGCAAATCACCGTAGATCACGATTCGGGGATAATCGTCGCCAATGACGTTACACAGGATTGCACTGACCACGCGCAGTTAGAGCCGCAGGTGAATAGTACGCTGGAAAACGTGGGGAAACTGCCGGAAGGTGCGAAAATGAGCTTTGATAACGGATATTTCAGCGGTGCTAACCTGCGATACCTGGAGACGAACGGGTTGGATGCCTATATTCCAGACCGCAAGCAGGCAGGGGAGATGAAGGGAAATAAGCCGAAGATGAGTCCATTCTCGAAGGATTCATTCGATTATGACGAAGAAAAAGACCAGTTTCTATGCCCTAATGGGGGAATACTCAGCAGAAAGGGTGAGTATGAGTATAACGGTAAGCAGGTGTACGCCTATTACGGTGCGAACTGTGCAGAATGCCCGTTCAGATCGGAGTGCGCTGGAGAAGGCAAAATAAGGGCAATCACCAGTGACGGCTACGAGGGTGAACGCCGTAGGATGGCAGCTAAGATGCGGTCGGAGGTGGGTAAAGAGACGTACAAGAAGCGTAAGGAGACTGTTGAATGGCCTTTTGGTAACATCAAGCAGAACCTGAAGTTCCGTGAATTCCTGACACGTGGAATAGAGAAGGTTAGGGTAGAGCATAATCTGGTATGTACAGCGCACAATCTGAAGGTAATCTGGGGTAAATTGGAGAGGGATGTGCCCATCATCGGTACGATTCGGATGTTAGTAGCTAATTTGGTATCTAAAGTGGGGAATTTTTTACGTGTTCATGCAATAATTAACTTTAAGTGTCAGTGTTGATAATTAATTGAGGGACAGCCTCTCTACACTAAAATTTATGGTATCATAAAATCGGAGATACTATCGGAACTACTGTAAACAGAGCTAATATTATTTCCTTTCTACTGGTGCTGTTTCTTATTTTTTTAAAAAAAAGATGGAAAGCGGAGCAATTAGAAGAAAGGGCTTAAAGCCAAGACTTTAGGTGCAACTTTTATACTTTAGGCACCACCCCCACTTCTCGCATCGCAGCCCACCATGCAGCTTTTTCTGCAAGTGCATTCTGCAAGGTGCAATTGATTTTGCGGAGCTGCGGAAGCGGAGTTTTTGGTAATGTCCTAACATGTAGTTGGTATATATAGGTGGATTACCTACCTATATTTATGACAAATAACAAATTAGAGGCAGATACTAAAAAAGAGTTTTGCTCCGATCCAAACTGCCGTGATTACGGCAAACGGGGTGTGGGCAACATAGTTAGATATG
>QEXZ01000292.1 GCA_003160755.1 Methanomicrobiales archaeon | reverse complement strand
CTACCACGGCGGGTGACTTCTGCCGGCGATATACAAAAGAGGATGTAGAAATCTTAATGGACATCATCAATGAGGTTCGCTTGCGTGTTTGGCGAAGGCAGCCGGACGAATTCTTTGAAGAAGCTGTTGTTGATGCTGATGGCATGATAGTTGAGACGACCGGCGAATGTAAAGAGGGCATGAATATCTCTTACAAAGGCATCTGGGGTTATCATCCTTTGGTGGTTTCCTTAGCCAATACGGCTGAGCCTCTATATCTGGTCAATCGCAGCGGCAATTGCACCAGCAGTGAAGGTGCGGCCAAATATATTGATCGGGCGATGGATTTATGTGATACCGTGGGTTTCAGGAATATACTTGCCCGGGGTGATACAGACTTTAGTCAGACCAGGTACCTGGACCGTTGGGACCGCAGAGGAGCAAGGTTTATCTTTGGTATTAACGCGATGCCGAACTTAATCGACAGAGCGGATAATCTGCCTGAGGGCCTCTGGAGGCCACTTTTGCGTCCAGCCAAATATGAAGTGAAGACACAACCAAGACGTCGTCCGGCGAATGTCAAAGAACGAATTGTTGTAGAGCGAGAGTATAAAAACATCCGTTTGCAATCCGAGCACGTTGCCGAGTTTGCCTATCGTCCGACAAAGTGTAACAAGACGTATCGCATAGTGGTTCTGCGAAAGAACTTGTCGGTAGAAAGAGGTGAAAAGGTTCTTTTTGATGATATACGCTACTTCTTCTACATCAGCAATGACCACAAATCTTCGTCGGCTGAGATTGTGCGTGGTGCCAACCAACGCTGTAATCAAGAGAACTTAAATGAGCAGCTCAAGAATGGTGTCAAGGCGATGCGGATGCCGGTTGATAATCTTGTGAGCAACTGGGCATATATGGTAATGGCGTCGTTAGCCTGGACATTAAAAGCGTGGTTTGCTTTACTGCTTCCCGAAAATGGCAGATGGAAAGAAAAGTATAAATCAGAGAAGCAGTCGGTATTGAAGATGGAGTTCAAGACATTTCGCAAAGCCTTTGTTCAGTTGCCCTGTCAGATTATAAAGACCGGCCGAAAGATAGTTTATCGTTTATTATCGTGGAACCGTTGGCTGGTTGTGTTTTTCCGAGGGTTAAAAATGCTGCGATATCCACTGCGGTGTTGAAATGCGTTTTATAGAAGTCGCGGTACGGACGCTGCGATATTTGATGGCCCTTTGAGAATTTTAGAAACGAGACAGATATGACACAACGACAACTTGAAGCAACAAACTTAACCAGCCAACCGGCTGGAACAGGGAAGTTGTG
>QEXZ01000291.1 GCA_003160755.1 Methanomicrobiales archaeon | reverse complement strand
GCGGTGTTGGGTGCTGTTGTGTTGTTTGAAGTCAGGGCAGTATCCGCTATTGCAACAAGCGACGCAGCTATTATGGTGCTGTCATCTCTTATAGTTGGATATATAACGATGAGTATTCTGTTAAGATTTGCGAAGAGGGTAAATTTCGCGATTTTTTGCGTTTCTTTAGGAGGGCTTACACTTTTATTGTCGCAGTTACCAGTACTTATATAAAACCACAAGATTACACGAGATTAACACAGAAGGGAGAAAATGAAATGAGAGATATGAATGAAAAGTGGCTCTATAAGGACTTAACGAAAGAGATTATCGGTGCAGCGATGGAAGTTCATCGTGAGTTAGGCTCTGGTTTCCTCGAATATGTTTATAAATTATTAAATTTTGGTAGGAAGAGTCTGGAGATAAAAAGAAAAATCTTGTGAAAAGATTCCCCAGAATAAACATAAAAATAAATAATAAATAATCTTGTGAAAATCTGTGTAATCTTGTGGTTATAAAAAGAAGGATATGGAGATGCAAATGATGATAGAATTAGCCGTGGTCATGATATTAGCGTCCTTCACGATTGTCATGGTAGTAATACCGCTACTAATAGAGAAATTAAAAAAGAGAGGCACCGTAACCATTGATTACTACAAGAAGGATTTGAGGAAGGTGCCCGCAAGAGGCGGAGTTGCGATTCTTGCTGTGGTCTTCTTACTGTTCGGTGTGGCAACTCTGTTTGAACACCTGTCGGTTCCAGTTCCAATTCATGTAAGTGGAGTAGATTGGGCATTGATAATCGTTGCAGGATTATTTGGTGCTTTTGGTTTGGTTGATGACTTTATAGATGTAGGCAGACCTGTGAAAATATTCATACTTTTCTTCTTTTCTTTTCGGTTGATCTTCGAGATAGAATCAACAATGGTTACGGTTCCGTTAATTGGAAGCATTGACTTCGGCGCTTTTTATCTCTTCCTGATTATCCCTATTTATGTTTTAGTGACAGCAAACCTTGTGAACATGCACTCAGGATTTAATGGTCTGGCGTCTGGGCTATCGATGATTGTTCTTGCTTTCATGTTGATTAAATTCATTATGAGTGGATGCGAGGGCGTTTTTATGCTGAGTTGCATGCTCGGAGCTACTTTGGGTTTCCTGTGGTATAACAGGTATCCTGCCAGAATATTTTTGGGTAACGTAGGCTCTTTATCCATAGGCGCTGCTATTGGTGCAGCGATTGTTGTATCCGGCTTTTTGGTCTCTGGGTTCATCATGCTGATACCCCATACTGTAAATTTCTTGATGTATGTTTACTGGAGGTTGATGCACC
>QEXZ01000290.1 GCA_003160755.1 Methanomicrobiales archaeon | reverse complement strand
GTATGTGTTTAGCTGAGGCGAAAAAAACCACGAGATTTCACGAGATTAACACAAGAAGAGGGTACTATGCAGAAGATATTGGTTAGATTTACATTTTATGTTTTACATCTCCATATTTTCTCGTGAAAATCTGTGTAATCTTGTGGTTAGCTAAACACGTACCAAAAAAGAAAGTTCTGTAAAAATCTGAAAAATATTCTCTTTTGTAAAGGCATCGAGGAATGCAAAAATTCTAAGTATAAATGCAACTAAAAACACGCTGCCTATTGCAACAAATAAAGGAGCAGGTAAGTTTAAAGGGAATATGAAAGCATTGAATACTTCTCCAATTAGAGAGGCTGCCTCACAACTCAAAATCTCAACAAAAAGAAGCCCGAATAGGGCTTTATATCAGAAAATAAGACGCTGATTTTAGAAAATATCTAATTATGGGACAAAGCTCTAAATTCCGGGGCATCCCTAGCTCAATCACTGATATACCGCAATGTTTTTACAATTGTAGCAGTTGCAGGATTGCCACTAATTGTTATTGCCTGAGCACGATCCCTTCCCGTTGTAGCAACCACCGTAGGCTTCTTAGACCGCTCAAACACACAATATATCTTTTCTCCGATTATCATATCATTAAGTCCGCGGTAAGCTGGCATTTAACCCTCCTCAATTTTCCCTTCTTTTCGCAGTTCGTCGATAATTTCGACTAGCAGTCTGACATCACATCTAATATTCTTATGTAGCTCTATGATGTCTGATTTTTTATGTTCTCGCATATAATCCAACACCTTTTGCCTGGCTGTTTCTTTACTCATCTCTCCAACAATCACTATCTCTGGAATGGTTGTTGCACCAATCACGGGTAATGATGCTACGTTTCTCTCAAGACTGTCAACTTTATTCATCAATATTGAAATTTCTAACCTTAACATGTTGACTATTTCGCTGAGTTCCTCCATCTTTCTATATATCTCTGAGGTTTTATCTCCATCTTGATCACCATATTTCTGTTGTTTATCATATCTATTAAACCTTTTGTTTTTCTTTCTCCTCATTCATCTCAATTTCTTCCACCGCTTCCTCCACCTCGCCGAGCAGCCCCTAATCCCTTTTGGGGGATTTGCACATTAGTAATTTGGTATCTGCTCATAATTCGGTGGAATTTTGAGCAATTACTCCAAAACTATCCTGCCTACCACGCAGATTATGATTGCATCTCTATCTAATATCCCGGTTCAACCAAGTTTGCTTTTTTACGGTAGTACTCATGCAATTCTCTACCCCACGCAAGAGCTTTTTTATCATCACTTATCAGGGCTCT